>CAIQIC010000420.1 GCA_903871765.1 uncultured Lentisphaerota bacterium | reverse complement strand
GATATCGCTCACCTTGCAATTTCATCGAATGAACTAGATCAAATTCTCGCGCTCTTAACAAAAAGAAACAGCGACGTCGGCCTGAACATCTGCATGACGGAAGGCATCTCGGTTGACAAAGCCTTTCCAATCTTGCGGATGGCCGATCGATATAAAATTACGAACATCGCAGTCAGAGTTAATCAGACTCGTCCCCCGTACATCCCGCCTGACATCATTTATGACGCGATGAAAGAGAAGGAGCCCCAACAAGGCGGTAGCACACTACGCCGCTAACGCGGCGAGGTTTACCGCTGACGCTCGGCATGAGAGAAAGGACTGCAATCATGGGCGTGACGTTGCATTACCGCGGGCGGTTGGACGATGTGAAGCGGCTGCCGGAACTGCGCGCGGAGGTGGCCGACATCGCCGGCACGCTGCACTGGCCGGTGACGGAACTGGATGACGATTGGGCGGAGCCGGTGACCGCCCGTCTGGGCGCCGAACCCGGCCATATCGAGGGGAATCTCGGGCTGAAGGGCCTACTGGTTAAGCCGCACCCGCGCTCCGAATTGTTGACGCTGTGCTTCGATCAGGCGGGCAACCTCCGCTCGCCCATGGGCATGCTGCTGATTCTGGACGGCACCCTGAAGCCGGAAGAGTCGTGGGTGTTCGTGAAAACCCAATTCGCCGGCCCGGATGCCCATGTGTGGCTCGTGGGCCTGCTGAAGTACCTCCGGAAACGCTACATCTCGAACCTGGAGGTCAATGATGAAGGCGGCTACTGGGACACCGGCGACCGGAAAGAACTCGAACGCCGCATGGCTTTCATCAAGGGCAAATTGGATTCGCTGTCCGCGAGCCTGACCGCCGGACGCCTCGGCGACCTGCGGAACGTATCGGCGGAGGAGCTTGCGTCCCGGATCGAGCAGTTCTTCAAGGATAGGGAAGGCGACCGCTACTGACTGCGCCTGGCCCACTATTCCACAGGCTGTTTCGATATCCGTGAGCGAACGGAGGCAATGTGCGGCCAAAACGGGCCATAACAAAAATCTATCCGGTCGGATAGATTTTTGTTATATGTTTTTTTGACCCTAGTAGACCGAGGCCTCCCACTCCTCCCGTTCAGCGGGCGCCAGCTCGCTTTTCGCCGGGTCGGAGACCCGGCCTACAATCCCCCCACCGGACGCCACCCTCTTTCCGCCGGGTCAGAGACCCGGCCTACATGGCGGAATCATCGGCGTCGCGTGAATTTCTGTAGGCCGCGTCTCTGACGCGGCGCCGTTTTCCGCCGGGTCGGAGACCCGGCCTACAGTGCTCCCGCCGGGTACCGGCGCGTTCAAGCTTGACCCCGGGGCGGATTTCCGTAGCATCAGCGGCGGTTTCGGGCATTATCCGGCGCTGTGCAGGAGTTGCGGGCGCCGGGGTATGGAAAGGAAAATAGCACGTCATGATTGTGACCACCAAGGAACTGTTCAAGCACGCCTACGGCCACTATGCCATCGGCGCTTACAACATCAACAACCTGGAGCAGATCATGGGCCTGTTTCAGGGCAACCTGGACAGCCGGGCGCCGTTCATCATCCAGCTTTCCAAAGGCGCGCGGTCTTACGCGAACAAGAAGATGCTCGAAGCCATGATCCAGACGGCCGACGAAATCTTCCCCGACGCGATTTTTGCGGTGCATCTCGATCATGGCGACGAGGCCACCTGCATGGATTGCATCCAGAGCGGGTTTTACAGCTCGGTGATGATTGACGCGAGCGCCGAGCCGCTCCCGAAGAACATCGAGATCACCAAGCGCGTCGTGGACGCGGCGCACGCCCAGGGCCTCGTGGTCGAGGCGGAGCTCGGCAAGCTGGGTGGCGTCGAGGAGCACGTCGCGGTCTCCGAGGCCGATGCGCACCTGACCGACCCCATGGAAGCGGAGGTCTTCGTCCGGCAGAGCGGCTGCGACAGCCTCGCCTGCGCGATCGGCACCAGCCACGGCGCCTACAAGTTCAGCGGCTCGCAAGGCCTGCACTTTGACGTGCTGGCCGAGATCCAGAAGCGCCTGCCCGGCTTTCCCTTAGTCATGCATGGCTCCAGCAGCGTGCCGCAGGAGGAAGTGGCGCGTATCAACGCCGCCGGTGGCCAGCTCAAAGGCGCCAAGGGCGTGAACGCCGACGAGTTCAAGCGCGCCGCCACGCTCGGCGTGACCAAGGTCAACATTGACACCGACGGCCGCCTGGTGTGGTGCCGCGTGCATCGCGAGGCGTTCCGCGATGACCCGGCGAACTTCGACCTGCGTCCGCCGGGGAAGGTGTTTATGAAGGAATACGCCAAGTTCATCGCCGCGAAGAACGTGAAACTGGGCAGCGCCGGCCAGCTCGACGCCGCCCGCGCGTTTCTCGCAAAGAAATAGGCGGCGCATGGCCCCGGCGAGACAGCGCGACTGAGCAAAGGGCTGGCCGGCAACGGCCAGCCCTGTCCGTGGCGACAGGGAGATATGATGCCGATCCACAGATCGCGGGGAAGAAGATGAGCTGAAAGATTTCAGCAAGAAGACGATTTGATCCACAGATTACACAGATTGCACAGATTTCGGAGAAGAGTGGATAGGCTTCTGCGATAGAAAAGAATATGGATCCACAGGATGCGCAGGTACGGGATCCGAAGACGTACGCCATCATCGGGGCGGCCATGGAGGTGCACCGCGTACTGGGTTGCGGATTTCTGGAGGCCGTTTATCAGGAGGCTTTCGCGCTGGAATTATCCTGGCGCGGAATCCCGTTTCGGCGAGAAGTTGATTTGCCAATCTTCTTCAAAGAACGGAGGGGGAAATGCAAAAATACGTGATCGGCGTGGATATCGGCACCAGCAGCACCAAGACGCTGCTCGTTGCGGCGGATGGCCGGATCGTGGCGGAGACGACAGCCACCTATCCCCTCTATTCGCCCCAACCCGGCTGGAACGAGCAGGATCCGGCGCACTGGTGGCAGGCGACGGTCAAGACCGTCCGCGCCGCGGTCAAGCAGTCAGGCGTCAAACCCGCCGACATCGCGGGCCTCGGTCTTTCCGGCCAGATGCACGGCAGCGTCTTCCTGGACGAGCGCGGTCGGGTGCTGCGCAACGCGCTGCTCTGGAACGATCAGCGAACCGCCCGGCAGTGCGCCGACATCACCAAGGCCGCGGGCGGCACCCAGGGTCTCATTGCATTGGTCAACAATGTCGCCCTCACCGGCTTCACGGCGCCGAAGGTGCTCTGGCTGCGCGACCACGAACCGCAGCTCTTTAAACGGCTCCGGCAACTGCTGCTGCCGAAGGATTACATCCGCTATTTGTTGACCGGCGATTATGCCTCCGAGGTCTCCGATGCCGCGGGCACGCTGCTGCTCGACGTGAAAAACCGTCGCTGGAGCACCGCGCTGCTGCGTAAACTCGATCTGGATCCGGCGCTGTTCCCGAAACTGTACGAATCGGCGGACGTCACCGGCACGCTGCACGCGGAGGCGGCGCGTGCCTTGGGCCTCGTCACGGGCATCCCGGTGGCCGGCGGCGCGGGCGACCAGCCCGCCGGCGCGGTCGGCATGGGCGTGGTGGCGGAAGGCATTGTGTCCGCGACGCTCGGCACCAGCGGCGTGGTCTTTGCGCATGCCGAACAGATGGTGCCGAACCCCGCGGGCGTGCTGCAAAGCTTCTGCCACGCGGTGCCGAACAAGTGGTGCGTCTTCGGCTGCATGCTCTCCGCCGGCGGCTCGTTAGAATGGGCCAAGGATGCGCTCTATGCCGATGCCCGGCCGAAGTCCGGCAGCGTTTTCGATCTGATGGACGCTGAGATCGCCGGCGTGCCGGCGGGCTGCGAAGGTCTGTTTTTCCTGCCCTACCTCGATGGCGAGCGCTGCCCGCACGCCGATCCGTTGGCGCGCGCCTGCTGGATCGGACTCAGCCGCCGCCACGGCCGCGCCGCCATGGCGCGCGCCGTGATGGAAGGCATCACCTTCGGCATGGGCGACCAGGTCGCGCTGATGCGCCAGTCGGGCGTGAAAGTGACGGAAGTCCGCTGCGGCGGCGGCGGCGCCAAGAGCGCCTTCTGGCGGCAGCTCCAGGCCGACATTTACGGCGCCGCCACCGTCACCGTTGACTCGCCGAACGCCTCGGCCTACGGCGCCGCGTTGCTGGGCGGCGTCGGCGGCGGCGTCTGGGGCAGCGTCCCCGAAGCCTGCCGCCAGACGCTGACCGTGCAGAACCGGCTCAAACCCGCGGTCAAGTCCGCCCGGTTCTACGCCGCGCGCCAGGCCATCTACCGTTCACTCTACCCGGCGCTCACGCCCGTTTTCGCGCAACTGTAGGGAAACGCCGAACCAGCCCACCGGCTGGGTCACGGCGAAATTCTCCACAGGCGCGCCCGCCCGCTGAGAATCCGGCTTGCCTGGCCGGCGCGCCGTGCTAGAGTGGCGTCACGACGTTCATCGAATCACGTAAGGGGAAGGCAATCGGATGAAAAAGGTCTTGATCCCAACGAAGCTGGACAAAGTGGCCGGGGAGTTGTTGACGTCCAGCGGTCAGTACACCGTGGTCCAGGAGGAGAAGACGGAGTTGCTGACCCTGGCGCAGCAACATCCCGACGCCCACGCGCTCATCGTTCGCAGCGAGAAGGTCACGCCGGAAATCATGGACGCGCTGCCGAACCTGAAGGTCATCGTGCGCGCCGGCTCCGGCTTCAACACGATTGATATCAAATATGCCCGCCAGAAGAAAGTGGATGTGATGACCACGCCGGGCGCGAATTCCAATGCCGTGGCCGAGGAGGTCGTGGCCCTGATGCTGGCCGATGCCCGCCACCTGATCGCAGCCGATCCTTCCTGCCGCCGGGGCGAGTGGGAAAAAACAAAATTCATGGGCCGGGAGATTGCCGGCAAGACGATCGGCATCGTCGGCCTCGGCTATATCGGCCGCCTGGTCACCAAGCGCCTGTCGGGTTTCGACGTGCGCCTGCTGGCCTACGATCCGGCGCTCGCGCAGGAGCGCGCTTCCGAGTTGGGTGTCGAACTGGTGGATTTGCCGACCTTGTTCGCCACCAGCGACTATGTGACGCTGCACATTCCGGAAAATGCGGAAACAAAAAATTCCGTGGGCGCGGCGCTGCTGGGCCGGATGAAAAAAGGCGCCACCCTGATCAATTGCGCGCGCGCCGGCGTGATCAACGAAGCCGACCTGCGCGCGGTCAAGGCGGAGAAAAACCTGCGGTTTTTGAACGACGTCTATCCCAAGGACGAGCCCGGGCCGAAAAGTGTGGCCGATCTTGCCGATATCATGGTGCCGCATCTGGGGGCCAGCACCGGGGAGGCCAACAGCATGGCCGCCAAGCTGGCCGCGCAGTTCCTGATGGATTACGACACCAAGGGCATCAGCGCGTACATCGTCAATCGCGACCTGCCGGCGGACTTGGACGAGACCTACGTGGACCTGGCCTATACCCTCACGCGCCTGTGCCGGGCGCTGATCGGCCGGGACAGCAACCTGAAGCTCGTCGAGACCACCTTCTACGGCCGCCTCAAGCCGTTCGCCAGTTGGCTGCTGGTGCCGATCGTCTCCGCGTTTCGGGATCGGATGGACCGCACGATGGATCAAAAGACCGCGCTCCACTACCTCCAGGAAAAAGGGGTGGGGTACACCAATCGCGAGATGGACGAGCACAAAGGCTATGGCAACTCGATTACGGTTGATCTGACCGCCGGCGTGGACGCCGATCACCTGATTCACTGCAGCGTGCGCGGCACGGTGGCGGAAGGCAATCTGATGATTTCCCGGATCAACGATTTCCACAAACTCTACTTCGAGCCGTCCGGCCATATCGCGGTGTTCACCTACCGGGACCGGCCCGGCGTGATCGGGCAGATCGGCGCGGCCCTGGCCAAGGCGGGGATCAACATTGACGACACTCGCAATCCGCACGACTCCAAGGGCGAACAGTCCATCGCGATCTTCAAGGTCAACCAGCCGGTGCCGGACGAGGTCATGCAGGGCATCACCCGTGAGATCCGCGCCCACCTGGGCGTGTACGTCGAACTGGGCACACCCTAACCCGCATGTCCCATACATGCGTGTGCGACATGCGCCCAGAGGGCTTCGACGCGTCCTTCCGTGAAGGCCTTGGCCATTGTAATTTTGGCCGCGTGATGCCTGCTGAGTCGGCCAGGAATGGCCGACTTACTTCGGTAAGACAGGCATTCTTGCCTGTCAGCACGGCGCGGTTATTCGCGGCGATAGGGTGGGGGACTGACGGTCACGTCGTCCTGCGCGAGCTGCGACGTCTCCTGCGGGGGCGGGAACCCAGGGCCAAACGGGAACGGCCTCGGCCGCGCCATTTCCTCCCGCAGCACCATCTGGTACTCCGCGCCGGCGGCGGAGTAGATGAAGAAAGCGATGGCCAGCAGCAGGATGTTCTGCGGCAGCCAGAGCCACACGAGGCCGAAGAGAACGGCGATGAATTTGCCGAGCGCCGCCGCGATCCGGGTGGCCAGGAGCCGACCCAGCTTCGGCGTCAACCACGCGCGGAAAATACGGCCGCCGTCCATCGGGAACGCGGGCACCAGGTTGAACAGCGCCAACTGCAGGTTGATCCAGCCAACCAAGTCAAAAAGCTCCGCCAGATGTTTCTGCCCGGCGAAGTGCGCCCAGGGCGCCAGGCCCCAGCAACCCAGGCCGTACAATGCCAGGCTGACCAGCGGGCCGGCGAGGGCGATCTGAAACTCATCCCGGGGCCGCTCCGGCAGCCGGGACATCTGCGCCACACCGCCGATCGGCAGCAGGAGAATATCGAGGACCGGACAGCCCTTGGCCCGCGAGACAAAGGAATGGCCCAGCTCGTGCAGCGCGACGCTGAGAAACAGGCTGAGGGCGGCCAGCAGGCCCCAGCCCAGCGCGAGCCAGCCGCCGTCGGCATCCGCCAATTGCATGGCGAACACCGGCAAACACAGCAGCAGCGTAAAGTGCACCCGGATCGGGATGCCGCGAATCCGGGCAATCTGGAAGGCGCCGCCAAGCATCATCGTTTTCTCCGCGGCCAGTATGCGTGGAAAGCCGCCGTGGCGCGACACAAAACCGGCGTAGCGCCGGCGGATGCGGCAGCCTGCCGTGGGTAAGGATAGCAGACGCCGTGGCCTTCGCGCGCGTTGCCCGTACTCCTTCCGTGGCACCGCTAAGTATTAAAGACCCGAGTTCGTATGGGATTTATCTGCTGTAGCCACGGCGCTCTGTCGCCGTGTCCGTACCTCATTCTTTAAGCACGACCGCGGCTCCAGAGCGCGAGACAACAAAGGCCCGGCCGTTCTGGCGATAGGTTATGAACCGATCGGTGTCCGCTGTGTCCGCGGCCGTGTTGATGACCAGGGACGTGACGTTGATCCCCGCGGCTTCCAGCTCGGCGCGTGTCGCCGCGGATAAAACTTCAATCGTTGTTGCGTTGCTCGCCCACATATCCCCGTAGACATGCTGCAGGGCGACAATTTTCGCCCTGTTCTCCCTATGCTCGAAGGCGCGATGCCGGATCAATAGCCCTGCCATGATCGCGGCAACGACGAGAACTGTTACCAGAATTCGTTTCATTTCTTCAGAAGACGTTCGTATTCGCCATGCCCGCCGATCCAGAACCAGATGACCGTGTCTGCCTCCATAATGCCCAGCGCACGATAATCGTCCGTGACTCTGGCTGCCCAGAATGTTCCGATCTTCTTGAAGTGCACGGAAGGGTGTCGAGGATTAAGGAGCCACCGGCGATACTGTTTGACGGCCGTGTTGCGAATCGGGGGAGGGAGATCCCGGTACAACTTCCAGAATTTTTCAGTCGCGTGACTTTTCATTGGGAGGGAACGACGTTGTACGGCCCGCGCGATACTCGGCTAACGCCTCCTGCGCAAGATAATCCAGCTTACCGGACTTAACGTCATCCCCAATTTGTCGGTCCCAGGCATCTTCGTACCGGCTTTTGATCCAGGAGATCAGTTCGAAAAATTGATCCTGCGGCAATCCGGAGATCGCAGATTCGATTTGTTCAACAATGCTCATGACTTTATGCATACGATATACAGATGCGATTTTCAATCGTTATTTCTCTGTCCGGCGGGCCGGCGGTCCACGCCGCGTTCGTGTTCGCCGGCGACGCGCAGCTCGCGCTTGAGGATTTTGCCGGCGGCGTTCTTGGGCAGGTCCGGCCGGAAAAACACCTTGCGCGGAATTTCATGCCGGCCGAGGTGTTCGCGGCAGAAGGCGCGGAGGGCGGCGCCGGTCACGGCGGCGTTGTCCTTCAGCGCGACGAAGGCCACGGGGATCTCGCCGTGCAATTCGTCCGGTTCGCCGACCACCGCGGCTTCGCGCACCGCCGGGTGCTGGTAGAGGATTTCTTCGATGATGCGCGGGTAGACGTTCATCCCGTTGACGATGATCAGGTCCTTCTTGCGGTCCACGATGGTGAAATAGCCGTCGTCATCCTCGGTGCCCAGGTCGCCGGTGCGGAACCACTCGTCGAAGAACGCGGCGCGCGTGTCGTCGGACAGCTTCCAGTAACCTTTCATCACGTTCGGGCCGCGGACGCATAGCTCGCCGATCTGGCCGTGCGGCAAGGCCCGGCCCGCGTCATCCATGATCTGCATCTCCACGAACGGCACCGGCCGGCCCACCGTGCCGGGCTTGCGGCGTCCGCCGATGGGGTTGACGCAGGTGACGGGCGAGCATTCGGTGGGGCCGTCGCCCTCGTAAATCGCCTTCCCGAACTTTCGCTCGAACTCCTCCAGCACCCGGACCGGCAGCGCCGCGCCGCCGGACACGGCGTAGCGCAGGCTGGCGAACTTGGGCACATGGACCTCGGGCAGGCGCAGCAGACTGGCGAACATGCTCGGCACACCGCAGAAAATCGTCGCGCGCGTGGCAGCGATGGCGTCGGCGACCTGCACCGGATCGAAGCGGGGCAGGGGCACGATGGCGTTGCCGTAGAGCAGCGGTGCGAGCATGCACGCCGTGGCGGCGAAGGCGTGGAACATCGGCAGCACCGTGATGAAGGTTTCCTTTCCTGGCTGGAGCTGGAGCGCCTGCTGGACGCTCAGCGTGTTGTAGAACAGGTTGCGATGGGACAGCATCGCGCCCTTCGGCCGGCCGGTGGTGCCGGACGTGTAGATGATTGCCACGAGATCTTCCGCCGGATTCAGGGCGGGCCAAACATCGCGTGGCGCGTGGCGGGTGAAGTCTGAAAACGGCCGATCGCCCAGCGGATTCGTAGCGCCGATGCAGACAAGCAGTTCCACGCCCGGGACTGCGCTGCGCACCGCGGCGACCTGCTGCGCGAACACCTCGTGATAGATCAGCGCCTTGGCGCCGGCGTCGTTCAGGATGAACGCAACTTCCTTGGGGTTGAGCAGCAGATTCAGCGGAACAACCACCGCGCCCGCCTTGACGATGCCGAAGTAGGCGATGGCGAAGGCGGCGGAATTGATGCAATACAGCCCGATGCGGTCGCCCTGGACGACGCCGTGCGCCATCAGCGCCGCCGCCGCGGCGTCGCTTCGCCGGTCGAACTCCGCGAACGACAGGCTGTGCCCGGCCTCGTGCACGGCGGTTTTTTCGGCGAATGGCGCGAGGTTGCGGCAAAACAGTTCGGGCAAGGACATCACCGCCGGCATGGATTCAGGCATGGCCGTCACTCCTTGTCAGCACAACGGGTTCTTCCATTTCAGGCGGGGGAACCGGGCAAAACCAGGGTCAACGGAATTCCTCGCCTTCCACCTGGGCGAGCAACTCGGATATGTTGTCCAGATTCCGGCCGGGCTTCAGCCCCAGCGCACGGGCGGGGGTCCGGTATTTCCGCGGCGGCGTGGGCGCCGCCACCGACTTCAAGCCGGCGCGCAACGCCTCGTTGACGACGCGGCGGAACGGCGTCCGCATCCGGGCGGCCAGCGCCCGCGCCCGGTCCAGCACATCCTCGTCAAGGGCCAGTGTTGTTCGCATAGCACCACTCTAGCATCAGCCCGGATGATGTCCAAGGCATCATTAGTAGGTGTAGGCGCTGCCGCCGATGAATTCGCGGATCAGCGCGTCGCGGGGCACGCAGGCGTCGTCGGCCACGGCGGTCAGTGGCTCCAGAAACTCGGCGACGCGCTGGGCGCGGATAAAGGCGTCCTGCCGCTGGGCATCCGCGCGGAATTGTTCCAGGCCCGCCGGCAGGAACGGAAACAAACGGGCCTTGAGCAGCGGCAATTCGTAGGGCAGGGCGCTGTTGACGACGTAGTCCGCGGAACCGATGAAGGGAATGATGTGCCGGAGCTCGCTACGGCGGACATAATGCCAATGCGCGAGCGTGGCCAGGGGTTGGAGGTTGCGGTGCCATGCATCGCGGACCATGCGGCGCAGCAGGCGGTTGTCCGCCCAGCGCATGAAGTTGCCGGCCTCATCGCGCACCTGGCCGAGGGTTTCGATGTAGAGCCGGAACTTGCTGGCGGCCGGGATGGACTGCGTCATGCCCGCATAGAGGCCGTGGAGGCTGTCAATCAGGATGAGCTGGTGCGGCGCGAGGCGCAACTCGTGAACGTCGAGCGTGCGCCGGCCGGTCTTGAAGTCATAGTGCGGCGTCCGGATGGTTTCGCCGGCGAGCAGGCGCACGAGGTGATCGTTGATCAGCGGCAGGTCGAGCGCCTGCGGCGTCTCATAGTCATAATCCCCGAACTCGTCGCGGGGATGGCGCGCCAGATCGAAGAAATAATGGTCCACCGTCAGCGTGACCAACTCCAGCCCGGCTTTTTTCAGATGATCGCTCAGCTTGATGGTGGTGGTGGTCTTGCCGGAGGACGAGGGCCCGGCGATGATGACGACGCGAACGGCGGGGATCCGCTGGAGGATCAGCGCGGCGCCGGCGGCGATCTCGTCGTCATAGCGCCCGTTGCCATCGGCCACGAGCTGTGGGAAGCGGCCGGCAGCGATCAGACCATTCAGGCCGGCGACGGTTTCGCAGCCGTGAGCCATGTTCCAGCGCAGCACCTCGTAGATCTTTTTGTACGGAATGTTATCGCAGATTTCCACCGGCTGCTGCGCACGTGTGGCCCGCGCCCGGGCGCGTTCGTGGCGGTAGATGATGTAGGCGCGGGCCGTGCGGACATGGCCCCGTTGGATGAGCACGGACTCGACGACGTCTTGAATCTCCTCGACCGACGGGCTGGCCTCCGCGCTGTAAGTGGCGATCAGCGCCTGCTCGACGTCGGCCGCCAGCCGTTCCGCCAACGGTCGGTCGGAACCACCCAGGGAAACCGCCGCCTGGAAGATGGCGGTGGCGATGCGTTCCCGGTCATACGGCACCACCTGGCCGTCGCGTTTGACAATCTGTCGGATGGAAGCGGCGCGGGCCATCATCCCTCGCGGACTCAGGTGCCAAAGTCAATAAATCCGTCCAGCTTCCGGATCCGGGTGGGATGCCGCATTTTGCGCAGGGCTTTGGCCTCGATTTGCCGGATCCGCTCGCGCGTGACCACAAAGCGTTTGCCGACCTCCTCCAGGGTGCGCGGATATCCGTCGGCCAGGCCAAAGCGCAACGTGAGCACTTCCTGCTCGCGCTCGGTCAGGGTCTTGAGCACTTCCTGCAGGCGTTCCTTGAGCATGCTGAAGGCGGTCATTTCGGAGGGATTCTCCGCGCTCTTGTCCTCGATGAAATCCCCGAAGTGGGTGTCATCGCTGTCGCCCACGGGGCTCTGCAGCGAGATGGGTTGCTGGGCCATCTTCAGCACCGCCCGCACGCGGTCCACCGGCACGGCCATCTCCTCGGCGATCTCCTCGGGCGTCGGCTCGCGGCCATATTCCTGCACGAGCTGCTTCTGGACGCGCATCAGCTTGTTGATGGTTTCGATCATGTGCACCGGAATGCGGATCGTGCGGGCCTGGTCGGCGATGGAGCGCGTGATGGCCTGGCGGATCCACCAGGTGGCATAGGTGCTGAACTTGTAGCCGCGGCGATATTCGAACTTCTCCACGGCCTTCATCAGCCCCATGTTGCCCTCCTGGATCAGATCCAGGAACGAGAGCCCGCGATTGGTGTATTTTTTGGCGATGCTGATGACGAGGCGCAGGTTGGCCTCGACCATTTCGCTCTTGGCCCGCAAGCCACGCCGCAACCAGTGCTTCAGGTGCTGATAGTTTTTTTCGAACTCCAGCCAGCTCAGGCGTTGTTCCAGTTCCAGTTGACGGAGCTTCCGCTCTTCGCCGCGCAACTGCGCGGTGGCGCTCTGGCCGCGCAACTTTTGCAGCCGGGCGATGTTCTTGTGGCCCTGCAGAAGACGCTGGTTGCTCTCATCGAGCACGGCGACCAGGTCCTCCACCGCCTTCTGCTTGAAGTAAAATTTTTCCAGCAGACCGGCCAGATGTTCGCGGGCCTGGTTCAGTACCTTGAGGTTTTTTTCCAGTTGCGCCTTGCTTTGGCGTTGCCGCAGGGTGGCCAGGTATTTCTTGCCCACCAGTTGGTGGGCTTTGAACACTTTCTGCCGCAGCGGCTTGAGCGCCTTCAAATACGTGTCGCGGTTATCCACGTGTTTGTCGTTGATCACGCGGTCAAAACGTTCCTTCCCCTGTTCCAGCCGCTCGGTCATGCCCAGGTAGGCCTGGGTGGCGCCGCCGAACCGGTTCAGCAGGTTGCGTTCATGCACCTCCGCCTCCTCGATGCGCTTGGAAATCTCCACCTCCTGCTCGCGGGTCAGCAGGGCCACCTGACCCATCTGCTTGAGGTACATGCGCACCGGATCGTCCAGCACGTCCACCCGCGCCGACTGCCGTTCGCGCTCCTCTTTCTCCATCTGCGTTTTGAATTTCTGCTCTTCGGCATCCTCGATCACTTCCACGTCCATGCCGCGCAGCAGCACGAGAATGCCCTCGAATTCATCGGGGCTCAGGACGCTTTCGGGCATCATCTCGTTGATGTCGTCATAGGTCAAATAGCCCTTATCGTTGGCCAGCTTGATGAGCTCCTTGATCTTGGCGTTGCGCTCGTCCCGATTGATCTTGCGCTTGATCACGCTGGCGGCGGATTCCAACGCCTCCAGTTGGCGGGATGACGGATCCGCCGCGGCCGCCGGCGCGGGGGGCGTGGGGTGATGGGCGGTATGGGCAGCGGCAAGCGAATGCACTGGCGCGAGGCCCGCTGCGTGGCGGGCATCCGCCTTTTTCTTCGATGACATAGTTTAGCTCCTGAATCCTTGTCGTTATCCCATTATACCCGGAGATGAGCCGCTTTGCCAGCAGAAACCCCTGTCGGCGCGCGGCGCGCGATCTCAGAGTTCCAAAAACAGTTTCGCATCCTCCCATTTCTGCCGCAACTTGTTGATGTCCACGCTCAACTGGGCGCATTCCGCCAGCAGCGCCTCGCGCTCCCGATCGGCCGCGTGCTCCAACTCCGCGCGCGCCGCCGCACGACGCCGCTCCAACCCTTTGCGCCGGATCGTCAGAATCAAATCCTGCGCCGCCTGCGGGGCTGACGACTCCTCGCCGGTGATCCGTTGGGGCGCCATCTGCACCTGGGCGGCTAGCCGGCGGCATTCCTCGTCGGAGTCGAGCAGTGCGGCGTTCAGGGCTTTCGGACCGGCGTCGGGATCCAGCCAACAACCCAGCAGGGTCCGGCAGGCCGGATCGGTCAGATGCTCGGGCACCAGGTACTGTCGGATCGAGGCGTGCAACTCGGGGTGTTGGGCCAGTAATTCGAGCAACGCCACCTCCTCGGGCGGATGGGACGGCGGGGGGATGGCGGTGCCCGGCGGCGTCCGGCTGGGCGGAGGTGCCGCGCGTCCCAGATCCTGGCGGAGCGCCTGCTCGGAAATGCGCAGGAGGGTCGCCGCCTGCCGCAGAAGCTGGTCGCGGTGCACGGCGCCAGGGGCGCGCGCAATGGTCGCCAACACGGCGCGGGTGGCGCGGGTCAGGCCGGCCTCCGTGGCCAGATTTTCCCGCCGGCGCAAGAGGCCAACCTGGAACTCCAGCGCCGATTGGGCCTGATCCAGCACGTGCTGGAACGCCGCCGCCCCCTGCTGACGGATCAGCGAGTCCGGATCGTGGCCGGTCGGCAAGGCAGCGATGCGGATGCTCAAACCGGCGGCGAGCAGCACTTCCGCGGCGCGCAGGGCGGCGTCTTCGCCGGCGGGGTCGGCATCGAGCACCAGGATGATGTCGTCCGTATAGCGTCGGAGCAGCAGGGCGTGCTCTTCCGTCAGCGCCGTGCCCTGGGAAGCGACGACCTGCATGAACCCCGCGCGCTGGCAGCGGATGCAGTCAATCTGGCCTTCGCACAGAACCGCAACGCGGGCGTCGAGGATGTGCCGGCGCGCCTTGTCGAGGCCGTAGAGCACCCGCCCTTTGCGAAACAGGGCGGTCTCGGGGCTGTTGACGTACTTGGCTGTTTTATCGGCCGGGTCCAGGACCCGGCCGCTGAAGGCGACCACCCGGCCCAATTCGTCGCGAATGGCAAACATCAGGCGGTGGCGGAAGCGATCATAGTAGGGTGAGCGGTTCTCGGCCCGGTCGCTCTTGATCACCAGCCCGGCGGCGACGAGCTGCTGAGCCGATATTTTTTTTCCCGCCGCCCAGCGCAGTAGCGTGTCCCAACTGTCCGGCGCATAGCCGATCAGGTAGTCGCGGGCCGTGTCCAGATCCAACTCCCGGTGGGCCAGATAGTCGCGGGCGGCCGTCGCGCGCGGGCTTTCCAGCAGGCTCTGCTGGTATAACTCCGCCACCTCTGCATGCACTCTGTACAGCAGGCTCTTGTCCGGGCCGTCGCCCGGCGTGCCGCCCTCGGCATACTCCAGCCGCAGGCCGCAGCGCTGGGCCAGCAGCCGCGCGGCGGCGGCAAAGTCCACGTTCTCGTACAGCATGACGAACTTGAACACGTCGCCGCCCGCGCCGCAACCAAAGCAGTGAAAAATCTGGCGCTGCGCATGGACGTTGAAGGAGGGGGTCTTCTCCTTGTGGAAGGGGCACAGCGCCTTGAGCGCCGAGCCCACGCGTTTCAACTGCAGGTAGGAGCCCACGACATCGGCAATATCGTTGCGGGCCCTGATTTCCTCCAGCAGGTTTTTGGGAATGAAGTAGGGCATTTACCGTGCAGGTCGCGCGGCGGGTTCTGGCGTTTTTTCCGGAACGGGTGCCGGTGGTTTCATCGGCGTCTCGCCGGCTTCCCCGTCGGGCTCGGCGCCGTCCGGAATACGCAGCGCCGGATAGCTCGCCGTCCAGCGAGTATAAAGCGGGGCCCATTGGCGTTGGACCACCCGGCCGCACAGCGAGCCTTCCACAAACCAGCGTTGGGCTTGTTTGCTCGACCAGTGCCCCAGCACCAACAGCAGCGCCGTAACCAGCAGGGCGGAGGTCAGCAGACCCAGCACCGCCCCGCCGATCGGCTCCAGCCGGCCCTTGAAGGAGAACGTCACCAGGTGTTTGAAAATCATGCCGATCAGCCGGAGCAGGATGTACATGGCGACCAAGATCAAAATGAACGCCGTGCCGTGGGCTGTGACCTCGGTCATATGGCCGGCGTCCATGATCCTCGCGCCCAGCCAGAAGCAGGCATGCCAGGCGGCGAAAATCGCCAGGGTGGCGGCCAGCAACCGTCCCAATTCGCCCGTCAGGCCATGCCGCGCGCCCTGCCAGGCGCCGATCAGCAGCCAGACCAGGACCACCGCATCCACCACGTTGACGCCGCTCATAAGTCGCCGCTCTCCGCCCGCCGTCACTCCTGCGTGCCGCGCAAGATCGCGCAACGGAATATGATCTTACCGAAGCGGTCGTCGAATGTCACGCCATGAAAAATCACGGGAAAAAGTTCAAGGAATCTTGCGGCGCTCTGGCCCGGAAGGGGTATCCGATAGTCTCACCCCCGGCGCTCCGGCATAGTACAGCGGCGCCCAGGCGCGGTAAACGCGGCTCCGGCGGCGTACCGTGGTACCAGCCTTCCGCGCCACCTCCGACGACCAGCCACCACCCGACCGCCGCCAGGCCCAGTAGCGCGACGGTCGCCAACACCGCGCAACCCAGATCACCGATAACATTATACAGCAGCATACATCCCCTCCTCCCCGGCGCTAATCAGGGCGTTGGTTTCATCATCCCGCGACCTCGACCGCCAACAGGCCCAGCAGCAAGACATATGCCAAGTGAATGAAGATTCACCATCCGCGCAGGATCACACCGCGGCAGACCGGAGAGACGGGGTGCTGCTGTAAAATTCTTACACCCCATCCGCGCCCATCCGGCGGCGAAAGGCCGGAAAAGCGGTGTGTGAAAAGTGCTTCAAGAAAAATGCCGCGTCACGCCCGGTCGCAAGGTGTAACGGGAAAGCGGCAAAAACAAGCGGATGCGATAAAAGGATTGATTCTATTGGTCAAAAACGATGCTTTTCTTTGGGAAACCTGGTGTGCCTGGCGGGAGTTGAACCCACAACCTTTGGCTCCGGAGGCATTAAGAATATATGCAATATAAAGCCAAAATTGAATATTTATGGCTTATAAACCCTGTTGTGTCCGGTTTTTGTGTCCATTTTCTGGTTGCATCCGCCAACAGCCGCGCTTACCGTGTCTTTGTGTAGTACAACGAAGGGAGCCGGACAATGCGATTGCTCATCAAAAAACATGCGGACGGCCGATTGCGGCCCACCTGGTTTGGCGCTTATGCGGTAAACGGCAAATTGAAGGTTGCCACGCTGTCGCGGTGGAAAGGCACCCCGCCAGAATCCAAGATGGTCGGGGATCGGGGCGACGAGGCTTTCGAGGCCTCGCGCCAGGCGGCCCTGGAGCAGTTGCACCAAATTGTCGAGGGCGCAAAATCCGACGCCGACCGCGAGCAGCTCGTCCAACGGATTCACCGCCATCGGTACGGGCACAAGGTCGAGGCCGTGCCGCTCGCATCGCTGGCGCAAAAATGGGACAAAATCCCCGGCAAGAAAAAGGCCGGCGCACTCCAAAAGAAAATTTGCCACCAAATTCTGACGCGCTTCGTTGACCATATGCTCGTAGCTGCGCCGGGTGCGAAGGAGCTGGGCGCGATCACCAAGGAGCACGTCGCCGGTTTCCTGGAGGCCGAGGAAAAGCGCGGCGCGGCACCGCGAACATGGAACAGGACGCGCTCCGTAATTCGTAAGCT
>CAIQIC010000419.1 GCA_903871765.1 uncultured Lentisphaerota bacterium | reverse complement strand
GATCGTGGCCATCGGGTTCAACATCATTTACAACGCCACCGGCATCATCAATTTTGCGCAGGGCGAATTTGTGATGCTGGGCGGCATGCTCGCCATCTCCTGCCTGCCCTTCATGCCCCTGCTCCTGGCCGTGATCTGCGCCGTGGCGGCGACCGCGCTCATCGGCGCCCTGCTCCATTTCTGCTTCTTCCGCTGGCTGCAGGCGCCTTCCGTGCTACGCATGATCGTCATCACCATCGGGCTGTCGATCCTGATCCGGGAAGCGGCTTTAAGGATCTGGGGCGAACAGGTGCGCGCCCTGCCGCACTTCACCGGCAATGAAATTTCCTCGATCCGCATCCTCGGGGCCTACCTGTCGCCCCAGGTGTTGTGGGTCCTCGGCACGGCTGCCGTCATCGTCCTGGTGCTCAGCCTCTTTTTCGCCCGTACCCGCGTGGGACGCGCCATGCGCGCCTGCGCCGCCAACCCCACTGCGGCGACTTTGTGCGGCATAAACGCGCAGGCGATGGTGACGATCGCCTTCATGCTGAGCGCCGCCATCGGCGCCCTGGCCGGCTGCGTCGTCTCGCCCATGACTCAGACCCAATATGACTCCGGCACATCGCTGGCCATCAAGGGCTTCACCGTCGCGATCCTCGGTGGTCTGGGCAACAGCACCGGCGCGGCCGTGGCGGGCCTGCTGCTGGGCGTGACCGAGGCCTTGGCGGTCAGCATCCTGCCGGTGGCTTACAAGGACGTCATCGCCATCAGCCTCCTGCTGATCGCCCTGGCTGTGCGCCCCACGGGTTTGTTCACCGCGCGGGCGGCCGGCGCCTTGAAGGAGTTTTGATGCCGGGCCGCTACACACCGCTGTTGATCCTGTCCGCGCTGGTCGTCGGTCTGCAACTGGCGACGGCAGCCACCGGCACGTCGTATTATCTCACCCAGCTCACGATGACCGCGTACTACACGCTGGTCGTGGTGGGACTGTGCATCCTCATGGGCTATGCCGGCCAGATCTCCCTCGGTCATGCGGGGTTCTTCGCCATCGGCGGCTACACGACGGCCTTCCTGACCACCTTCAATCTGGCGCCCCACGCCCAACAGCCCGTCGCGGCCCTGCTGCTCCGCACCGGCCTGGCTGTTTCCAGCCGCGATCTCTATGGCGCCGCGCTGACCACGCTGCACCCGGGGCTGGCGTTCCTGTGCGCCCTGGCGCTGGCGGCTGGCGTCGCCGTCCTCATCGGCATCCCGGTGCTCCGGCTCAAAGGGCATTACCTGGCCATGGCCACGCTCGGTTTCGGGCTGATCGTGTACCGCGTGGTGCTCGGTACGCCCGCCCTGGGCGCCGCCGACGGACTCTCCGATGTTCCTGCCTTCGTCCTGGCGCCGGGCGTGAAGATTACGGGCGGCGCCGCCGGCCGCATCGCGAATTATTACGCCGCTTGGGGCCTGGTCATCCTCGGCGCCCTGCTCGTGCTCAACCTGATGCAATCCCGTGCCGGCCGTGCCCTAGCGGCGATCCATGGCAACGAATCCGCCGCCCAGGCGCTGGGCATCAACACCGCCGCTTTTAAGCTGCGGCTCTTCGTCTTCAGCGCCATCCTGGCCGCCGCCGCCGGCGCCCTGCTGACGCACTACACCGGCGGTATCGGCCCCAGCGAAGCCGGGATCATGAAATCGGTGCGCTACGTGGCCATTGTGGCCGTGGGCGGCATGGCCAACCTCTGGGGTACCATCGGGGCCAGCGCTCTTCTCAATTTCCTTTCGTTGCGCGGGTATTTCGGCATCTATGACGATGCCGTCTTCGGCGGCTGTCTGGTCGGCATGATGCTCTTCGCGCCGCAGGGGTTACGGGCGCGGGCCACGTTCGATCGTTTGCGGGCGTGGGTACGCGGAAGGCGGCGCACATGACCACGCCGCTGCTCCAAGTCCGCCAGCTCAACCGCCGGTTCGGCGGATTGCACGCGGTCAAAGACATCTGCTTCGATGTCCAGCGCCAGCACATCAAGGCCGTGATCGGTCCCAATGGCGCCGGTAAAACCACGCTGTTCAACCTGATCGCCGGCGCATTGCCCGCCGATGGCGGCGAGGTCATCTTCGGCGGCCGCTCCATCAGCAACTGGCCGGCGCATCGCGTCGCCGGGGCCGGCCTGGCCCGTACCTTCCAGAACGTCAAACTCTTCGGCAACATGAACGTGCTGGAAAATGTCATGGTCGGCGGCCATGTCCGCTCCCACGCCGGCATGCTGGCCGGCATGTTCCGTGCGCCCCACACCCGCCGCGAGGAGGCGCGCATCCGCGACCGCGCCGGGGAGCTGCTGGACCTGCTGGACATCGCCGGCCTGGCCGACCGTCCGGCGGGCGCGCTGGCGTTCGGCCAGCAGCGGGCGGTGGAAATCGCGCGCGCGCTGGCGCTCGAACCCCAACTGCTGTTGCTCGACGAACCCGCGGCCGGCCTGAACCGCCACGAAACCGGCCGGCTGGGCGACCTGATCCGGAAAATCCGGGCGTTGAACATCACGATCCTCCTCGTCGAGCACGACATGTCGCTGGTGATGGACATTTCCGACGAGATCGTCGTGCTCTCCTTCGGCGAAAAAATCGCCGAGGGGCGGCCGGCCGAAATTCAGCGCCATCCCGAGGTGATCCGCGTTTACCTGGGGGACGACCATGCTTAGGATCCGCAATCTCCAGGCCGGCTACGGCAAGCTGCGCGTGCTGCGGGGCGTCTCCCTGCACGTCCGGGCGGGCGAGCTGGTCACGATCATCGGCGCGAACGGCGCCGGCAAGACGACCCTGCTGCACACCGTCGCCGGCCTCGTGCCGGCCCAGGGCGGCGAGATCGAGTTCGACGGCACGGATCTGACGCGCGTCGCGGCGTACAGCATCGTCGGCCACGGCTGCGCCCTGGTGCCCGAGGGCCGGCAGGTGTTTGCCGTCATGAGCGTCGAGGAAAACCTGCTGCTCGGCGCCTATACCCGTCCGACCCGCGACCGCGCCGGCGTCCGGGAAACCCTGGAGTCGGTGTATCGGCTCTTCCCGGTGCTCCGCGAACGGCGCCGGCAATACGCGGGCACGCTCTCGGGCGGCGAACAGCAGATGGTGGCCATCGGCCGCGCCCGCATGGCCCAGCCGCGGCTGCTCATGCTGGACGAACCGTCCATGGGCCTGGCGCCGCTGGTGGTGAAGGACATTTTCAAGACCCTCGCCGGACTGCACGCCGCCGGCGTGACGATCCTGCTGGTCGAGCAGAATGCCCGGGCCGCCCTCGCCATCGCCGACCGGGGGTACGTGATGGAAACCGGCGCTATTTTAATGGAAGGCGCGGCCCGGGACCTGTTGAACAACAACGACGTGCAGCGGGCCTACCTGGGCAAGGACTACCAGAGCATCGGCGAGCGCACGTTGCCCGGTGCGGAGACCCAACGACAGACGAGGTGACCGATGATATACAACCGCGAATACGAGACCATGACCCGGAGCGACCTGGCGCAGCTCCAGATCGAGCGTTTGCAAACCACGCTCAACCGCGTTTACCGCCACGTCGCCTTCTACCACGAAACCTTCGACCGCGAAGGCGTGGACCTTGAAAAGGTCCGGTCGCTAGACGACCTGCAGCGCCTGCCCTTCACCACCAAGGAGGACCTGCGGCGCAGTTATCCCTACGGCATGTTCGCCGTGCCGCTGCGCGACATCGTCCGCCTGCACGCCTCCTCGGGCACGACGGGCCAGCCGATCGTGGTGGGCTATACGCGCAACGACCTTCAGCATTGGTCCGAGGTCGTCGCTCGCACCCTGTCCGCGGCCGGGGTGACCGAACACGATGTGGTGCAAATCGCCTTCCAATACAGCCTGTTCACCGGGGGCCTCGGTTTCCATTACGGGGCCGAACGCCTCGGCGCTGCCGTCATCCCGGCCTCGTCCCATACCAACGCGACGGAGCAGATCCTGATCATGCGCGACTACAAGACCTCGGTGCTGGTCACCATGCCCAGCCACGCGCTGGCGCTGGCGGCGGCGCGCGCGGCGTTGCCGCAGCAACCCGGTGACTGGCCGTTGAAAATCGGCATCTTCGGCGCGGAACCGTGGAGCGAGGAGCTGCGCCGGCACATCGAGGAACGGCTGCACCTCACCGCCTACGACTCCTATGGCCTCACCGAAATCATCGGCCCCGGCATCTCCGGCGAATGCGTCCATCGGAACGGCCTGCACGTCAACGAGGATCATTTCATCGTCGAGGTCATCAATCCTCTGACCCTGGCTCCGTCGGCGGCGGGCGCGGCCGGCGAACTGGTGTTCACCACCATCACCAAGGAGGGCTTCCCGCTCGTTCGATACCGCACCGGCGACGTCGCGGCCCTCAACCCGGCGCCCTGCGCCTGCGGGCGGACGCTCGCGCGCATGAGCCGCGTCGCGCGGCGGGCCGACGATCTCATCAGCATCCGCGGCCGCAAACTGTTCCCCACGCAACTCCAGGAGATGGTACGCGCCAGCGGCGGGCTGGCGCCCCAGGTGCGCGTGGTGCTCTCGCGCGTGGCGGAGGAAGATGCGCTGGATCTCCAGGTGGCCTTTGCCGAGGACTTCGGCGGGCTCGACGAGGTGCGCCAGGTGGAGCAGATCCGGCAGACCCTGACCCAGCGGATCGAACAGGCGTTCGGCCTCACCCCCAAGATCACGTTCGTCGAGTTCCCGACCCTCCTCCGGAACTGCGGCGCCAAGAACCTGCGCGTGGTGGACAACCGCCCGGCGTAAGAGGCAGGAATGGCATCCGGCAGGTCGGCGGTGGTGCGCGAAGCGATGGCCGCTCCGGCCGCGTATCCCGAGTTCCAGGGCACAGTGACAGCCGTGCCCACCGCGCCGTTTTGGGACGAGCCGCTGGGCGCGATCGCGATGGATGCAGTTCGCCCGGCGGGCTTCACCGGCCGGGCGCAGACTTGCTGCGGCCCTGATCGCTCCACCCGCCGCCGAGCGATTTGACCAGGGCCACCGTGGTGACCAACCGGGCGCCGTGCAGGCCGATCACCGTGCGTTCCTCCTGCAGCACGAGGTTCTGCGCGAGCGACACTTCGAGGTAGGTGACCAGACCGGACCGGTACCGGTTCGTGGCGATCTCGAGTTGTTTGCGG
>CAIQIC010000418.1 GCA_903871765.1 uncultured Lentisphaerota bacterium | reverse complement strand
GTGACTGGAGTTCAGACGTGTGCCTTCCGATCTTGGACGCAGGATCAGACAACCAAGGAGCGCTATGGAAACGTTCAAAACCATTCCCGCCACCGCCATCGCGGACAACCCGTTCAAGCTGATCGGCGAAGACTGGATGCTGATCACCGCCGGCACGCCGGGGGCGTTCAACACCATGACCGCCAGTTGGGGCGGGCTGGGCGTGTTGTGGGACAAACAGGTGGCTTTCGTCTTTGTGCGGCCGACGCGGCACACCTTCGGCTTCCTCGAGCGCGCGCCGGTGTTCACCCTGAGCTTTTTCGACGGGACCCACCGGCCCGCGCTGGAATTCTGCGGGACGCACTCCGGCCGCGAGGTGAATAAGGTCGCCAAAACCGGCCTGACGCCGCAGGGCGACATTTCGGAGGCGGTGTATTTTGCCGAAGCCCGCCTGGTGCTCGTGTGCCGGAAAATCCATTTCCAGGATTTGGATCCGGCGCACTTTCTCGATCCGGCAATCGCCGGCTTTTACGGCGCGCGCGATTATCACCGCCTGTACCTTGGCGAAATCACGCAGGCCCTGCGCCGGGAATAGCCCGTCGCCCGTCGCGGGCCGGCCGCAAACCATGATCAGTGTGCTGCAGTGACCTCACATTTCATGATCCGGCCGGATAGTCTATTGTGAGGTCCGGCAAGCCGGGGCGAGTGGCACCCGAAGCGTTTTTTACGAGTTGCCGGCTGGTTCTCTGGTCCCGTGGCGTCAAATAGCCATGGTACTGAAACGGCGGGCGGTGGCGGAACCTGTTGGGTCCTAATGATGACACCACAGCGAGTGGCCTGGCGCGGGTCTTGGCGGGACTGGGGAGGACACGCTTGCTAGGCGGTCGGTGGTTTCGCACTTGATTTTTCCCAAGGCTGCCGCTATTCTACTGCCGAAACGTATCTTCGGGGTATGGTAATTCCGGTTCTGCCCGCGGGAGCCGGAAGATTCCTAACCGGCGGTTTAGCCCGCGAGTCCTCCCCCAAGGGGGACAGATACGGCTCTCCCGATGAGCGTCGGGATCCGTAGCCGACAGTAAAGTCTGGACGAGAGAAGATACGCGGCGGGCGGCTGCCGTCGTGTGCCCCGAAGATTCATTTCTTCGGGGATTTTTTATGCCGCGGTCAACCAAGCGTGCAGGAGTTCAAACCGATCGGCCGGCGCATCGCCATCCGGCGGGCGTTTTCGACTCGGTGGCCGATGGGATCCAGGCCCTGCGCCGCGGCGCGATGATCATCGTGGTGGATGACGCGAAGCGCGAGAACGAGGGCGATCTGGTCTGCGCGGCGGGAAAAATCACACCGGCAAAGATCAATTACATGGCACGGTACGGCCGCGGGTTGATTTGCGCGGCGTTGGAGGCCGAGCAACTGGCGCGGGTGGGCCTGCAGCGCGCGGCGACCCGCGGCGGCACCCGGTTCGGCACCGCCTTCACGGAATCGGTGGATGCCGCCCACGGCATCTCCACCGGCATCAGCGCCTATGACCGCGCCCATACCATCCGGCAACTGATTGACGAACGCTCCGGCCCGGCCCAGTTCATCACCCCTGGACATGTGTTTCCGCTGGCGGCCGTGGCGGGCGGCGTGCTGCGGCGCGCCGGCCACACGGAAGCGTCGGTGGACCTGGCCCGGCTGGCGGGGCTCAACCCCGCGGGCGTGATCTGCGAAGTCATGCGCGACGACGGCCACATGGCGCGGTTGCCGGAATTGCGGAAATTCGCCGCGCGGCGCCGCCTGAAGCTCATCTCCGTGGCGGACCTGATCGCCTACCGGCGCCAGTCCGAAAAATTGATCGTCCGGGAGCGGATGGTGAGCCTGCCGACCGCCTTCGGGCCGTTTGACCTGCACCTCTATCGTTCGCTGCCGGATGGACAGCATCACCTGGCGCTGGTGCGCGGCGCGCCGGCGAAGCAGCCGTCGGCCTTGGTGCGCGTCCACAGCGAATGCCTTACCGGCGACGTCTTCGGCTCGTTGCGCTGCGACTGCGGCCAGCAACTGCAGCGCGCGTTGCAGCGGATTGCGCGGGAGGGGCATGGCGTGCTGGTCTATATGCGGCAGGAGGGACGCGGCATCGGGCTGGCCAATAAAATCCATGCCTATGAGCTCCAGGAAACCGGGCTCGACACGGTCGAAGCCAACCGCAAGCTGGGCTTCGAGGCTGATCTGCGCGACTATGGCATTGGCGCGCAAATCCTCAGCGATCTCGGCCTGCGTCGCATCCGGCTGATGACCAATAATCCGCGCAAGATCGTCGGCCTGCGCGGCTACGGGCTCAAGGTCGTCGCGCGCGTACCGATCGTGCTGCCGCGCTCGGAATTCAACGACCGATATCTGGAGACAAAGAAGAAGAAACTGGGCCATTTGTTATGAACAGCCGAAATTCGAAACACAAAGGGAGGGCAACATGAGTTATCAAGAACTATCCGGCTCGCTGGCGGCAGCCGGTCTGAAAGTCGGGATCGTCGTCAGCCGGTTCAACGATTTTTTGACCCGGCAACTGCTGGCGGGCGCGTTGGACTGCCTCAAGCGGCACGGCGCGGACGAGGCGGACATTACCGTGGTCTGGGTACCGGGCTCCTACGAGCTGCCGCTGGTTGTCCAGAAGCTGGCCCGTGGCAAGACGGTGCAAGCCGTTATCGCGTTGGGCGCGGTGGTTCAGGGCGCCACGCCGCACGCCAGCCTGATCAACGCCCAGGTCGCCCGCGCGCTGGTGCAGGTGGCGCTGGAGACCAGCGTGCCGGTGATTGACGGCGTGGTGGCCACCGACAACCTGGAACAGGCCATCGAGCGCAGCGGCACCAAGTCCGGCAACCGCGGCTGGACGGCGGCGCAATCCGCCATCGAGATGGCGAACCTCATGAAGAAATTCAAAGCCTGACATGAGTACCCGCCACGAAGCGCGGCAGTGGGCCATCCAGATCCTGTTCCAGCGCGATTTCAATCACGGCGACCTCGCCGAGGCGCTGGCGGAATTCTGGCGGGAACGCAAGGGGTCCGCCCGCGCCCGCGCCTTCGCGGAGGCGCTCGTCTGTGGCGTCGAGCAACGCCGAGCGGAACTGGACCAACTGCTCCAGCGCTACGCGGAAAACTGGGACGTCAAACGCATGGGCGCGGTGGACCGCAACGTCCTGCGCGCCGCACTGTACGAGATGCTGTACTGCCCCGACATTCCGCCGGTGGTCACCATCAACGAGGCGGTGGAGGTGGCCAAGGAGTTCAGCGGCATGGAGTCCGGCAAGTTCGTCAACGGCATTCTCGACCGCGCCCGCAAGGACCTGGCGCGCCCCGCCCGCACGGCCGCGGCCCGGGAACCCCCCGAGTAGTTCATCATGGCGAACTGGTTTTCCGCCCTGGCCCGGACCCGGCAGCAACTGACGCAGACGCTGACCCGTCTGTGGCGCGGCGGCGCCGCCGCGGGCCAGACCCTGGAGAATCTGGAGGAACAGCTCCTGCGTGCCGACGTGCCGTCGCGCCTGGCCGGCGAGCTGCTGCAACAGCTACGGCGCACCGCCGGCGAGGGCGGGCCGGAGGCGGTGGCCGAACTGCGCCGGCTGCTCGCGGAGGCGCTCGGCCAGCCGGCCGACTTCACCTGGACCGGGGACCGGAAGCCGCGCACCTTCCTGATCGTCGGCGTCAACGGTTCGGGCAAAACCACCACCTGCGCCAAACTGGCCCGGCAGGCCGCGCAGACGGGCTGCCGGGTACTGCTCGGCGCGGCCGACACCTTCCGCGCCGCCGGCGCCGACCAGCTTGCCCGGTGGGCTGATTACCTGCAGTGCGACGTCGTCACCGGCGCCTTTGGCGCGGACGCCGCCGCCGTGGCCTTCGATGCGCTGGCGGCCGCCCAGGCGCGCGGCTGCGACGTGCTGCTGATTGACACGGCCGGCCGGATGCACACCAAAACGCCACTGATGCGGGAGTTGCAGAAGGTCCGCGATGTGCTCGCCAAGCGGCAGCCCGGCGCGCCCGATGAAGTCTGGCTGGTCCTCGACGCCACCCTCGGCCAGAACGCCATCGTCCAGGCGCGGCAGTTTCACGAGGCCGTCCCGCTGACCGGCGTGGTCATTGCCAAGGTGGACGGTTCTTCCAAGGCCGGTTTTATCTTCGCGGTGACCCGGGAACTGGGCGTGCCGATCCGCTTCATTGGCCTGGGCGAAGGCGCCGACGACCTGGTGCCCTTCGAGGCGGACCCTTTCGTGGAGGCGTTGCTGGGCAAGGCGGAGCGCTCTGCAATTGACGCGAGGTGATAAGAGCGAATCCATGACGGATGCACGGCAAAACGACGAACGCTGGATGCGGCGCGCGCTGGCGCTGGCGCGGCGCGGCGTGGGCCTGACGCGGCCCAATCCGCCGGTGGGCGCGGTCATCGTCGCGGGCGGCCGGAACGTCGGCGAGGGTTACCATCGCATCGCCGGCGGACCGCATGCCGAGGTCATCGCGCTGCTCCAGGCCGGGAAACAGGCGCGCGGGGCGACGCTCTATGTCACCTTGGAACCCTGCTCGACGTGGGGCCGGACGCCGCCCTGCACCGACGCCGTCCTGGCCGCAGGGGTCCGGCGCGTCGTCGTGGCCGTACGCGACCCGAATCCGAAACACGCCGGCCGCGGCCTGCGGTTGCTGCGGCGGCGCGGCGTGCAGGTCGCCACCGGTTGCTGCGCGGCGGCCGGGCAGGCCTTGCTGGCGCCGTTCAGCCAGATGATGCGGACCGGACGGCCGTTCGTCACGTTGAAACTCGGGATGACGCTGGACGGCCGGATTGCCGACCGCACCGGCGCGGCGCGCTGGATCACCTCCCCGGCGGCGCGCGCGCGGGTGCAGGCGCTGCGGCGGCAGGCCGATGCGATCCTGGTGGGCGGCGCCACCATACGCGCCGACAATCCCCGCCTGCGACCGCGGCCGGCGGGCGGCCGCTGCCCCTGGCGCGTGGTGGTCACCGCCCGCGGCGCGCTGCCGCCGCGCTGCCGCGTGCTGCGCGACGCGTACGCCGGCTGCACGATCGTGGCGACGACGTCCGCCGGCGCGCGCCGGCTGGCGCGTGTGCCGACCGCCGCGCACCTCTGGACGCTGCCGGAGCGCGGCGGGAAAATCAATCTACGCGCGCTATTGCAGAAACTCGGCGCCGGCGGCTGCCTGCACGTGCTGTGCGAAGGCGGTGGGCAGCTCGCCGCGGAATTGCTGCGCGCGCAACTGGTGGACGAACTGCAGCTCTTTATCGCGCCCAAGCTCCTCGGCGGCGACGCGCCGCCGGCGATCGGGGGCGGTTGGCCGCTCGCCGCCGCTCCGACGTTCGAGTTCCAAAGCGTAGAACGCATCGGCCCCGACCTTCTACTGCATGCCAAACCACGAACCACTAACTACTGACCAATAACCAAGGACTACGCCATGTTCACAGGCATCATTCAACGCGTCGGCACACTGGCGGCGCTGGAACGCAGCGGGGGCGCGGGTCGCCTGACGGTGGGGACCGGGGAATGGACGCCGCCCGTGGCGCTCGGGGAGAGCCTCGCGGTGGACGGCGTTTGTCTGACGGTGACGCACAGCGCCGGCGGGGAACTGCGCTGCGACGTGCTGGAGGAGACGTTCGCCAAAACCACGCTGGGCCGAAAGCAGACCGGCGACGAAGTGAACCTCGAACGCGCTGTGCGCGCCGGCGACCTGCTGGGCGGACATATCGTCAGCGGCCACGTGGACGGCGTCGGGACGATCCGCGCGCTCGGCCGGGCCGGCCACGATCGCGTGCTGGACATTGCCTGCGCTCCGGAACTGCTCCGCGGCCTCGTGGCCAAGGGCTCCGTGGCGGTCAACGGCATCAGCCTGACCGTGGTGGATCTGCGCGCCGACGCCTTCACGGTGCATATCATTCCGCACACCTGGGACCACACCGCGCTACGCCGGGCCGCCGCGGGCGCGGCGGTCAACCTGGAAACCGATATGATCGGCAAATACGTGGCGCGCTACCTGGCCGGCCGCGTTCCGGCGTCCGCCATAACGATGGACCGGCTGCGCGCGGCTGGGTTCATGGATTAACGGGTCGAAGGTTCGCAGAATAAGATGAAAACGCCGGGAAGTATCAGACGAGTTAGGACATGTGCACACTTCTCGAAGTGTGCACATGCGTACAGGACCGTGCACACCTCGGAGTAACAGAACATGCCGCACCTGTCGCTGGACGTCATCGTGTTTGGAATCTACCTGGCCATCGTCACGACGGTCGGGTTCGTGGCCTCGCGCAAGGAGAAGAAAGCGGACGATTATTTTCTGGCGAGCCGGAATCTGACGTGGTGGCTGATCGGCGGCTCGATGATCGCGGCGAACATCTCGACGCATCATTTCATCGGCATGTCGGGGCTGGCGTTTAACGTCGGGCTGGCGGTCGCCAGCTTCGAGTGGCTGGCGGCGGTTGCGCTGATTTTGTACGCGAAGTTCTTCCTGCCGTATTACCTGAAGAGCCGGATCACGACGATGCCGGAGTTTCTGGAGCGGCGGTTCGATCACCGGGTACGGCTGGTGTACGCGGTGATCTGCCTGATCGGATACATCGTGATCGAGCTGGCGGTGGTGCTCTACACCGGCGCGCTGGCGGTGCACTCGATTTTCGGGCTGCGGCTGGAGTACGGCCTGCTGGTGTTCGCGCTGGCGGGGGCGTATGCGATCTACGGCGGGTTCAAGTCGGTGGCGTACACCGACATCGTGCAGGTGACGGTGCTGGTGCTGGGCGGGCTGGTGGTGACGGTGCTGGGGCTGCAGCAGGTCGGCCGGCTCGCGCCGGGGTACGGCGCGTCGGCGTGGGGCGGGCTGCAGGCGGTCATGGCCGGTGCGCCGGAGAAGTTTCACATGGTGCGGCCGTGGAACGACCCGGACCTGCCGTGGGTCGGCGTGTTCTTCGGCGGAC
>CAIQIC010000417.1 GCA_903871765.1 uncultured Lentisphaerota bacterium | reverse complement strand
CGGCTGATCAGCGCGGTGCTGCCGCGCATCCGGGACTTCCGCGGGGTCTCGCCGAAGAGTTTCGACGGGCGCGGCAATTACACGCTCGGGTTGAAAGAGCAGTCGCTGTTCCCGGAGATCCGGCCGGACCAGGTCAAGAAGACGCAGGGCATGGACATCACGCTGGCCTCGACGGCCAAGACCGACGGGGAAATGCAGGAGCTGTTGCGCCTGCTGGGCATGCCGTTCGCGGTGGCGTGACGCGGATGGAAGAAAGGAGTTCGTTTTGGCCAAGATATCCTGGATGGTGAAGGTGGGCCGCAAGCCGAAGTTCAGCACACGGGCGTATCATCGCTGCAAGCGCTGCGGACGGCGGCATGCCTACCTGCGGAAATTCCAACTCTGTCGTATTTGTTTCCGCGAGCTGGCCTTGGAAGGCAAGCTGCCCGGCGTGATGAAGGCCAGTTGGTAGAGGAAGGAAGAGAGCAATATGAGCGTTAGTGATCCCATCGCCGATATGTTATGCCGCCTGCGCAACGGTGCTGCCGCCGAACAGGAGGTGGTGGAGATGCCGCATTCCATCCTCAAGGGCGAGCTGGCGCGCCTGATGAAGAAGGAAGGCTTTGTCAAAGATTACGTGACGGAAGGCTCGGGTGGGAAGAAAACCCTGCGGGTGTATCTGCGGTACGGGGCGAATGGCCAGTCCGTGATCCAAGGCATCCGGCGCATCAGCAAGCCCGGACTGCGCCGCTATGTCATGGTGACGGAGATCCCCCAGGTGCTGGGCGGCATGGGCACGGCGATTCTGTCCACGTCCCGGGGCATTATGACAGGCCGCGAGGCGAAGAAGAACAAAGTGGGCGGCGAAGTCCTGTGTTACATCTGGTAAACCAAAAGGTTGGACTATGTCGAGATTAGGCAAGAAACCGGTGCTGCTGCCCAAGGGGGTCACGGCCGCCGTGCAGGGCGCTCGCGCGACCATCAAGGGGCCCAACGGCGAACTGGCGCTGCACATCCCCGCGCCCGTGACGGCGCAGGTCAACGCGGGGCAGATCGAGGTGCTGTGCGGCAGCGATGACAAGAAGGCGCGCGCCCTGTACGGCACCATCCGCAGCCTGTTGGCCAATATGGTGATCGGTGTGACCCAGGGTTACACCAAGGCGCTGGAGATTCAGGGGGTGGGCTTCCGCGCGGCCCTGCAGGGCCGGCAAGTGACGCTGGCGCTCGGCTACTCGCACCCGATCGTCTTCGCGGTGCCGGAGGGCATCACGCTCAAGGTGACCGATGGGACGGCGATCAGCATCAGCGGCGCGGACAAGCAGCAGGTCGGCGAGGTGACGGCACACATCCGCTCCTTCTATCCGGCCGAGCCCTACAAGGGCAAGGGCGTCCGGTATCGGGGTGAACACGTGCGCCGCAAGGCGGGCAAGACGGTGGCGTAACTATGAAGATGAAGACCAAGCAGGATTACCGGATGCGGCGCCACTGGCGGGTGCGCCGCAAGGTCCACGGCACGGCGGAACGGCCGCGGATGTCGGTGTACGTGTCCAACCGCCATATCTACGTGCAATTTATTGACGACACGGCGGGCGCCACCTTGGCGGCGGCGTCCACGCTGGCCGCCGCCGGGGAGCAACCCCTGAAACTGACGGTGGCCACCGCCCGGCAGATCGGGCAACTGGCCGCGCAGGCCGCCCTGGCCAAGGGCATTGCGCAGGTGGTCTTTGATCGCGGCGGGTTTACCTACAAGGCCCGCCTCAAGGCCCTGGCCGATGCGGCCCGGCAGGGTGGTCTCAAGTTTTAACCCGTGGGCGAGGAGTATACGCTGTGATGGACAAAAGAAGACAGACAAACCGCGAGCCGGCGTCGGGATTGGAAGAACGGGTGGTTTTCGTCAACCGTTGCGCCAAGGTGGTCAAGGGCGGACGCCGCTTCAGCTTTAGCGCGCTCATGGTGGTGGGCGACCGCAAGGGCCATGTCGGCTTCGCCTTGGGCAAGGCCAACGAGGTGGCGGACGCGATCCGCAAGGGCACCGAGCAGGCTGGACGCAACATGATCGCCGTCACCATGAAGGACCACACCATTCCGCACGAAGTGGTCGGGCGGTACGAGGCGGCCCGGGTGCTGCTGAAGCCGGCTTCGCCGGGAACGGGCGTGATTGCGGGGGGTGGCGCCCGCGCCGTGCTCGAACTCTCCGGCATTCGCGACATCCTGGCGAAGTCGCTCGGTGCACGCAATGCCTGCAACGTGGTCAAGGCGACCATGCAGGGCTTGGAACAACTGCGTTCGCGCGAGGAAATCCAGGCCCTGCGGGCCACGGAAGCGTAAAACGAAGGGCGTGTGACCATGAATTTGCACAGCTTGAAAAATACGCCGGGCGCCCGCCGGGAGCGCATGCGCGTGGGCCGCGGCGAATCGTCCGGCAAGGGCAAGACCTCCGGCAAGGGCAACAAGGGCCAGATGTCCCGCACGGGTCACAAGCATAAGCCGACCTTTGAAGGCGGCCAGATGCGGCTGGTGCGGCGCATCCCCAAGCGCGGTTTTCACAATCCCAGCCGCCAGGCGTACCACGCCGTGAATGTCGCTGCGCTGGCGTGCTTCGAAAACGGGACGGAGGTCACCCCCGATCTGTTGCGCCAGGCCGGCCTGTCGGGCAGCGCGCGCGCCGCCATCAAGATCCTGGGCACCGGCGAACTGCCGCGGCGCCTGACGGTCAAAGCCCAGGCCTTCAGCGCCCAGGCCCGGGCCAAGATCGAGGCGGCGGGCGGAACCTGCGAAGTATTGAAACCTTAACCGGCGGCTCCACGCATGCTTTCTGCTTTCACGAACAGTTTTAAAATTCCGGAGCTGCGCCAGCGCATCCTGTTTACGTTCGGCCTGGTGTTCATCTGCCGGATCATCGCCCTCATCCCCACGCCGGGCGTGGATGGAGCCACCCTGGCCCGGGAGTTGGCCCGGATCCCCACCGACGCCGCCGGTTCCTTCCTGGGGCTGTTCAACCTGTTCAGCGGCGGCGCGATCGAACATTGCGCGGTCGGCGCCCTGGGCATCATGCCTTCGATCAGCGCCTCGATCATTCTGCAGTTGATGACGGCTGTGATCCCGTCGCTGGAGCGGCTGGCGCGCGAAGGGGACACCGGCCGCCAGCAGATTACGCAATACGGCCGTTACCTGACGGTGTTGCTGTGCATCATCCAGGGGTATGCCTGGGCGGTCATGCTGGAACATCCGCAGCAATTGGGCATCAACGCGGCCATCGTCACCATGCCGAGCATCCCCTTCCGGCTGCTGACTGTGCTGACAATGACCTCGAGCACGATGCTGCTGATGTGGCTGGGCGAGCAGATCACCGAGCGCGGTATTGGCAATGGCATCTCGTTGATCATCACGATCAGTATTATCAGCCGCCTGCCTTCGGCGCTGCACGCCACCATGAATATGTTCCGCGCCCCGGCGGGCGGGGCGGCCCTGTTCTCGCCCATCCACTTGGTGCTGCTGCTGGGGCTGTTGTTCGTCGTCATCGCGGCCGTGGTGGCGCTGACCCAGGCGCAGCGGAAAATTCCGGTGCAGTACGCCAAGCGGGTCATCGGCCGCAAGGTGTATGGCGGCCAGAGCACCTACATGCCGCTGCGGGTGAATTACTCCGGCGTCATGCCGATCATCTTTGCGCAGGCGATCCTGATGTTCCCCTCCAAGGTCTTCAGCATGATCCCCGGCGATTTCTTCAAGAGCTTGAGCCTGGCCCTCTATGTTGGCACGCCGCTCTACACCACGCTGTACGGCCTGATGATCCTGTTCTTCTCCTACTTCTGGGTCGCCACGCAGTTCAACCCGGTGCAAATCGCCGACGACCTGAAGAAATACGGCGGTTATGTCCCCGGCATCCGGCCGGGCCGGCCCACGGCGGAGTTTCTGGACCGGTCCATGACGCGGATCACCCTGGCTGGCGCCGTGTTCCTGACCATCATCGCGGTCATCCCCACGGTGCTGAACCTGAAGCTCAAAATCCCCTGGATGGTAACGTCGTTTTTCGGCGGCACCAGCCTGCTGATCATCGTGGGCGTCATGCTGGACACCATGCGCCAGGTGGAATCGCATCTGATCATGCGGCATTACGATGGCTTCCTGAAGAAGGGCAAGCTGCGCTCGCGGAGATAAGGGGATGATTGAGGCGATCATACTGCTGGGTCCGCCGGGTGCCGGCAAGGGCACGCTGGCCGAAGGTCTCAAGCGCAGCACGGATCTCATCCATGTCTCCACCGGCGACATGCTGCGGGAGCAGGTCAAGGCCGGCCGGCCTCTGGGGCTGCAGGCCAAGGCGTATATGGACCGGGGCGCGCTGGTTCCGGATGAACTCATCATGCAGATCATCGCCGCGCGGCTCGACCGCGGTCCCACGGCGGCGCGTTATCTGTTCGACGGCTTTCCGCGCACGGCCGAACAAGCCCGGGGGCTGGAGGCGCTGCTGGCCGCGCGCCAGGGCCGGGTGCACAAGGTGGTCCTGCTGGAGGTGCCCGAGGCGGTGCTCGTGGAACGCCTGGCCGGGCGCCGGGTGTGCCAGCGCTGCGCCGCGGTCTATCATGTGCGCAATATTCCGCCGCGGCAGGCGGGCGTGTGCGATCAATGCGGCGGACCGTTGATTCAGCGGCCCGACGATGCGGCAGCCACGGTGCTGAACCGGCTTGAAGTTTTCCGCCGACAGACCGCCGGTTTGATCAACCATTACGCGGAGTTGGGCCTGCTGGTGACGATCAATGCCGGCCAGCCGCGTGACGTGGCGTTGGCGGAGATGGTGGCCGCCTTGTCGGGCGCAACGCAGCGATGATCATCCTGAAAACCGATGAAGAAGTGGCGCGGATGCGCGCCAGCGGCCGGATCGCCGCCCGGGTGCTCGCGGCGGTGGCGCAAGCGGTGCGGCCGGGGATCACCACCCGGGAACTGGATGCGCTGGGCGCGCGGCTCATTCGCGCAGCGGATGCGCAGAGCGCCTTTTATGGCTACCGGGGGTACCCGGGCCAGATTTGTGTTTCGGTGAACGAAGAGGTGGTGCATGGCATCCCCGGCGCTCGGGTGATTCAGCTCGGCGACGTGGTCAGCGTGGATGTCGGCGTGGAATACCGCGGCTTCATCGGCGACACGGCCACCACCGTGATGGTGGGGGTCACCGACCCGGAGATCATCCGGCTGGTCGCGGCGGGGCAGCAGGCGCTGGACCGGGCGGTGAGCCTGGCGGTGGCGGGCGCCCGGCTGTCGGATCTTTCGCATGCGATCGAACAGACGGCGGCGAGTGCCGGGTATGCGGTGGTGCGAGATTTTGTCGGCCATGGCGTGGGCCGGCAAATGCATGAGGATCCGCAGATCCCCAATTTCGGGGCGCCGGGCCGCGGACCCCGGCTGCGGCCGGGGATGACGCTGGCGTTGGAGCCCATGCTCAACCAGGGCAGCTCGGAGGTGGAAGTGCTGGCCGACGGTTGGACGGTGGTCACCAAGGACCGCAAGGTGTCCGTGCACTTCGAGCACTCGGTGGCGGTCCGTGATGGCGCGGCGTTGGTGTTGACATGTGTGGAATAGAAACAATTGCGCTGGACGCCCGGGTGGTATCTGTGATAAAAGAACAAATCTTTCGCGCCCAACTGGCGAACGGCCATGCCTTCACGGCGTTCGTCGGCCGGACCGGCGGCACCACCGCAATCCGGATCGGTGACCGGGTAGCCGTCGCCCTGTCGCCTTACGACATGTCGCGGGGACGGATTGTGATGAAGGGCGAAGGCGAACATGAAAGTGCGTAGTTCCGTCAAACGAATTTGCGAGCAGTGCAAGGTGGTCCGCCGCAAGGGGATCGTGCGCGTGATTTGTACCAATCCGCGCCACAAACAACGGCAGGGATAAGGGAGAAACAACCATGCCTCGAGTAATGGGGGTCGACATCCCCGGAAAAAAACGGGTGGAGTATTCGTTGCGTTATGTGTATGGCGTGGGCCCGAGCCGTGCGCGCGAGCTGGTGGCCAAGGCGCGCATTGATCCGTTGAAGAAGGCGGACGACCTGACCGACGAGGAAGTTACGCGCCTGGCCGGCCTCCTGCAGGAGTACGTGCTGGAGGGCGACCTGCGGCGCGAGGTCCAGGGAAACATCCGCCGGTTGATCAGCATCGGCTGTTACCGCGGCATCCGGCACCGCAAGGGCCTGCCGGTGCGCGGCCAGCGTACCAGCACGAATGCGCGCACCCGCAAGGGCCCGCGCAAGACCGTTGGCGCCGTCCGCGGCAAGGAAGCCCGCGCCGCGGTCAAGACGGATTAAAGGAACAGGTATGGCAGAGGAAAAAGAAAAAAAAGAAAAGAAGGAGCACACTCCGTCGGCGGAGGGTGCCCCGGCT
>CAIQIC010000416.1 GCA_903871765.1 uncultured Lentisphaerota bacterium | reverse complement strand
CTGGAGCTGCCGTGCCAGGATCCCGCCGTGTATCAGCGGTGACGTGGCGCCGCGTCAGCCCATCGGCAACAAGCTCTGCAACCGCCGGCGCAGCAGATCCAGCGCGAGTTGGCTGCTCCAGTGCTTGATCGCGTCCCGGACGCCGGGGAAACCGCGCCGCTGCGCCACAGTGCCGGCAGCGTCGGCCACGGCCAGCCAGACGGTGCCCACAGGCTTCTCCGCCGTGCCGCCGGCGGGGCCGGCGATGCCCGTGACCGCCAGCCCGAAATCCGCGCCAAATCGCGCACGGACCCCCGCGGCCATCGCCCGCGCCGCTTCTTCGCTCACCGCGCCGTGCCGCGCGATTACCTCGCGCGGCACACCGAGGTCGCGGATTTTCGACTCGTTGGCGTAGGCAATCACGCCGCCGAGGAAATACGCCGAACTGCCGGCGACCTGCGTCAGCCGGTGGCCGATCAATCCGCCGGTACAGCTTTCCGCCACCGCCAGCGTCTGCTTTCGCTCCGCCAGCATTCGCCCCACCGCCTCTTCCATGCCGAGACGGACTTCGGCAAATATGGCATCGCCCAAGGTTTGCCGCGCGGCGGCGGCGCTGGCTTCCAGCAGGGGCACGTGTGCCGCCGTCGTCTGGAGCCGTACTTCGGTCTCGCCGGGGCGGGCGCAATAGCCGACCTCGAGGCCGGGCGCCGGCAGGCCGATCTTTTCCAACCGCTCGGCAATTTCCGATTCGCCGAGGCCGCAGACCATGAACACCTTTTCCACCACCGGAACACCGGCGAGCACCAGCGGCCCGAGGAGGGGCAGTATCCTTTCCTCCAATACGGCCGTGAATTCGCGCGGCGGGCCGGGCAGGACGAAGAGGAGCTTGGGCGGATCGGGCGGAAGATTCGGCTGTGGAACGCGGGACCAGGGGACCGTGGGCGGGGCATCCTTGCCCCGCGCCTCAGGTGGGAGTTGCGGCTCGTGCGCGCGGGACCGGGAGGTCCCGCCCACGGGAGCAGGGACCTGGATCATCATCCCCGGCGCGATGCCGGCCGGATTCAGCAGGCCTTTGCTGCCTGCGAGGATCAACGCCTGTCGTTCGGCCACCGCGGTGACAGGGCGGCCCATGGCGGCATAGCGCCGGATCAGGGCCTCGAGCGCGGGCGGATGCACAACCAGCGGGCGGCCCAGCAGGCGGCTCAGCGCGTCGCGGGTGACGTCATCGCTGGTGGCGCCGAGCCCGCCGCTGACGAACACGAGATCCACGCGGCCGAGCGCGGCGGCCACCGCCTCCTGGATCTGCGCGGCATCGTCGGGGACGGTGGTGTCGCGCACGAGCTGCAGCCCGAGCGGCTGGAGTTTTTCGGCCAGTGTCCGGGCGTGGGTATTGACCGTACGGCCGCTCAACAACTCGGAACCCGTCGAAACCAACTCCACAGAGATCTCAACTGGAGATGCCGATAACATCTGGCCCATCATCTGCTCCGCGTGCCCCATCTTTCATCCACCGTGCTCTTCCTCTCCTGCTTTGCGTCTTTGCGTTAAGTTCTTTATTCCTGAAATCTGTGGTCAAAAAAAATCGGATTTTCTTCCGGAAAAGAGCAGATTTGCCCACGAAACACGCGAAGAGGACGCGAAAACGAAGAGGAGAATAAATCGGGGTGGTTCCCCATCCGGTATCGTTCCTAGTTCGCGTTCCTTTCGCGTGTTTCGCGG
>CAIQIC010000415.1 GCA_903871765.1 uncultured Lentisphaerota bacterium | reverse complement strand
GCCGCCGATGGAGGACAAGATGAAGGCCATAGACTGGCAAGACTATGAGGCGAAGAGAGCCCTGCTCACCGGCAAATGGAGCGAGCCGCCTGGGGGCGTCGTTAACCATGGAATGGTGCGCGGCCCCATTCTGGGCAATGGCGATGCCGGAGTCGCTTTCAACAACACCACCACGACTTCCCAGGAGATGCTGATCTCCAAGAGCGATTTCATCACCGATGACGCGAACCAGTTCAACGGCCAGAAACTGGATCCCGTCCCCCTTCCCATCGGCGGCGTCCGCATCAAGAGCAATGCGCCTTCTGGTGCCGGGTATTCCCTGGAGCAGGACATTCTGTCGGCGGAGGTGCGGTTGAAGTCCGGATCGAATCCGCAAGTCTCGGTCCGAAACTGGCTTGCGGCGAACACGAATCTCCTCGTGAGCGAATTGGCCACGGCCTCAACCTCGCCCGTGGACATCACCGTCGAGGTGTTCGCGAACGGCAATAACGGCAGCTACGCGTTCGATGCCGGCGTTACCGGGGACATTGCCTGGGCGACGCGCCAGACGAAGACCGGGGGAATCGCCCGGTGGACCACGCAGGCGGGAATCAGCACGAGAATATTGGGCGCGACCGCCACAGTCAGCAAGGCGGGCGCCGGCGTGGCAACGGCGAAGTTCAGCCTGGACAACAGGAACAAGGTCTATGTGCTGACATGCATATCGGGAGGCCGTCCCAACAAGACCGCAAAGACAAGCGATGCCAAGCTGGGCGAAGCGGCCGCGTATCTGAACGGGCTTGGCGAAAGCGCCATCGCCACCATCGACCGGGAAACGCGGGACTGGTGGAAACGCTACTACATGAAATCCTATGTCGACTTCAGCGATCCCTTGCTCCTCAAGTACTACTATGGCGCGCTGTACGAGCTGGGCTCCTGCATCCGGCCAGGCAAGTGTTGTCCGGGGTTGTACGGGTTGTGGATCACCACCGATACTCCCTCCTGGCATTCGGACATCCACCTTAACTACAACGGGCAAGCGCCGTTCTTCGGGCTCTGCGCCGCGAACCGGCCGGAAATGATGTTCCCCTTCTACACGGTCATCGAGGATTTCATACCCGAAGGCAAAAGGAGGGCCAAAGAAGACCTGGCGAGTCTCGACAGGAGCCTGAACGGCAAGTCCATGCGCGGCATTCTCTATCCGCTCGGGATTCAGAACTGGGGAACGGTAACCGATGTCTACCTGCAGGTGGGGATGTGCGCCTCATACAATGTGCCCATGTTCATGTGGCACTGGGAATACACCCTGGACACCGCCTTCTTGCGGGATCACGCCTACCCGTATGCGCGGCTCCTGGCGGACTGGTATGAGGACTACCTGCTGAAAGAACCTCACAACGGCGACTACCGCTACTACATCATGGGCGGGGACGAAAACGGCTACGTAAAGAACTTCTGCAACGATCTAGCCCTGGTTCGACGGATCCTCGGGTTTCTCCTCGAGACCAGCGTCATCCTCAATGTGGACGAGGGGCGGCGGGCGAAGTGGCAGGAGATTCTCGATCATCTGAGCGACTACCCCGACGGCCAGACGTATACCGGAACCGGCCTGTGGATGGAAGTCATATTCCCCATCGAGCAGGTCACGCTGGCTTCTCCGACCAACCTTCTCAATGCGGCGCGGCGCGGCTTGGGCGAGGACTGGGGGCAAATCAACTTCTTCCCCCGCGGTTTTCCGGCCGGGGCGAGGATGGGGACCGATGCGACGACGCTTTGGAACGGCATGGCCGGCGTCGTGCAACGCCAACTCCAAACCAATCTGACGATCTACGACGGCACGCACGGCATAGAGAAGGGTGGCGGCATCGAGATGTTTCATTCGATGATGCTGCAGAGCGTCAACGGGGTCCTGCATCTGTACCCCGTTTGGCCGCCATCCAAGACCGGGGTCTTCAGGAATCTGCGGGCCAAGGGGGCATTCTTGGTTTCGGCGGAGAACGATGGGAGCATCAAGAACGTCACGATTCTGAGCGAAAAGGGAACCCCGTGCAGAATCCTGAACAGGTGGGGCGCCGCGCCTCTGGATATTGTCGAATATTGCGACGGCGGCAGCAGGCGGGTCGCGCACACCCTGGCCAATGACATAATCGAGTTTCCCGCCAAGCCGGGTGCAGAGTACAGGTTGCGAAGCGGGACGCAGAAGTGATAAGGTCGACGAGTCCTTTGGCTGGGATCTCGGCAATACTGTCAATAGAACAATAGAACAAATGAAAGGAAAATACTGATGGCGATATGTGCCGGCCTGTCTGGAGCTGAAGGCGCAATGCCCGTCAATGTGCCCGCCAAGGATGTTGCCACGATGAGCGAGTCAGGCCCTTCGACTTCGCTCCTTCGACAGAGCTCAGGACAGGTCAGGGCAGGCAAGCCCGCGGCGAAGGCGGAAGGCGTGAAATTCCTGAGGATGGAAGCGAACGCCGCGGTTTATGAGGCGGGTTCCGGAACCTACCGGTTTCAGTCCACGCTCCCAGAAACTAACAAACAAAACGTAAAATGAAAGTAGAAGAACAAATGAAGAAGCTAATAACATTCACCCTCGCCGCTCTGCTGCTGGCGCCGCTGGCTTGCCGTCGCGCTGCTGATGCGCCTGCGACGGCTCCAGCGGAGCCATCCCAGCCAGCCATCCAAGCCGGCACCGTAGTGACCTATTCGCGAGTCAGAATCGACCCCGTAAGCCCCGTCGTTTCCATGAAAGTCAACGGGGTTTTGGTAGATGTACAGGACTTCCTGGACACCAGTTATGCACGATTTGCCATGTCCGGCAATGTGACCGTCGAGGTGACAGTTTCTTCCGGCCTGAAGGATGTCACTATCCGTCCTCTGGCCTTCGGAATCATCCCCAAGATCAGCGGCAACACATTCGCGTTCACGTTGAACCGCCCGACGAAGCTGCGGCTGGACATCAACGGGACGCGCGGTCGTCTGTTCGTCTTTGCCGACCCGCTGGAAGCGAATCCTCCCAAGATTACCGATAGTACAGTCAAGAGTGTCCTAGACTTTCGCGGCATCGACAACTCCGGCAACAGCAACTGCACCGTGGGCATTCAGGCAGCCATTGATTGGGTCTCGCAGCACTATCAAGAGAAAAGTGTCCTGCTTTTTCCTGACGGCGTTTATAAAGCCGGAACATTGAACGTAAAGCCGAACGTGACGATTTACCTGTGCAGCGGTGCTGTAATTCTGGCTTCGGACGACAATCGGGACTTTGTGCTGGATCATCACGACCCCAAGAACAACGAACAGTTCAACGTTACCGCCTTCATCACCATGCCCAATTCTCACGATGTGAAGATCATCGGCCGGGGCATGATTGATGGAAACGGCAAAGAACTGCACAAGAAATTCGACATCGATCACCGCTGCGTGACTGTCCTGCCCAGAAATGCCATCAACGTGGTCATGGAAGACGTGATGATCCGCAACGCCTGGATGTGGCATCTGTATTTCAACGGCGGCCACGACATCCGTGTCAGCAACGTGAAATCATTCACCCCGTGGTACAAGGGCTGCGAAGGTGGGGCCAATGATGGATTCAAGTTGCACGAGGGCGGGGTCCACAACGTGTCCTACGAAGACGGGTTCATCGCGGCCTTTGATGACGCCATCACCTTCGGCAGCGGTGCACATCACTGTTCTGTCAAGAACACTATTATTGACCTATCACGCGCCTCGCCCATCCGAATCGCCTTTGATGACGGCAGCCACGACATCAACATCTCCAACATCCACGTGCTTGACAACTCCTACTACTCGATCTTCCTGTCCGACTGCTATCCCGGCTACAAGTTCAATCCGGACGTCCCGTACCATGACATCACCTTTTCGGATTGGATCATTGAAGGGAAGCACAAGCTGATCAACTTCAACTTTTACGACGCGGCCACCGCTCCGGTGTTCCACGACATCACTTTCCGGAACATCACGATTGATGGCGTCGCGCCCAAAGGACTGATCCGCGGCGGGTCAGAAGAGCGGCAGGTTTACAACGTCACCTTCGAGAACCTGAAGATCGCCGGCAGCTACCGTACCAGTGCAGAGGACGCCAACATTGCCGTCGGACCATTCGCCCGCGATATCAAGTTCCAAGTAACCGGAGAGCATTAACATTGCGCCTCGGCCACTTTGGCACTGTCAACCGCCGAAACTTGAAAATGAACCAGTATCCGCACGGCACAGGAATACGCGCATGAACAAACTCACATTCCGCATCCTCGCCGCCCTGCTGCTGGCGCCGCTCGCCGCTCTCAACGCCGCTGAAACGACGTATCCGTCTGACGCCGGCAAGTCCCTCGATAAATTGCAAGGAGAGCGGACCACAATCTCGCTGAACGGGACGTGGCAGATCGACGAGAGCGTCTCTGCAACCGAGGTCCCCAAGTCGTTCGATCACACCATCGTCGTGCCGGGTCTGGTGAGTCTCGCCAAGCCCGAGTTTCCAGAGGTCGGCACTGTTTCGGCAAAGCGGAATTACTTCTGGTATCAGAAGTCGTTTGCCGCGCCGGCCAGGCGCGAAGCGGCAATCCTGAGGATCGGCAAATCGCAGTTCGGCACGGCTGTGTGGCTCAACGGCAAGCCCGTGGGCGAACACCTCAGCTGCTGGACGGCGGGCTATTTCAACCTGACCGAGGCCATGAACTGGTCTGGTGAGAACCGGCTGGTGGTTCGCATCGGCGCGCATCCGGCGGTTCTGCCTGCAAACATTCCCGGCGCGGGCATAGCCGGTTCAAGCAAGTATTGGATACCCGGGATTTGGGACGATGTCGGCCTGATTCTCTGCGACAATCCGGTCATCGAGACGATTCAGGTGGCGCCGCGCGTCAATGCGTCGGAAGCCGTGGTGCAGATGAAGGTTAAGAACTACGGTCCGGCGCGGAGCTTTGAACTGAGTCATGTGGTCAAGAGCTGGAAAGCAGGAAAGGAAGTTGCCCGGGGTGACCCGCAGAAGGGACAGATTGCGGCCTGCGAAGAGAGGACTTTCACGCAGACGATCAAGATTCCCAATGCCCGTCTCTGGTCGCCCGACGATCCGTTCTTGTACGTGGTGGAGAGCCGGACGACGGGCGACAGCATCCAGACGCGGTTTGGGATGCGGGAATATACATTTGACAATGCGACGCGGCGGGGGCTGTTGAACGGCAAGCCATATTTCCTGCGGGGCGGGAACATCGAGTGGAACCTTCACGTTGAAGATCCGCTCTGCGGCGATCACGCGTGGAATCGCGCGTGGGTGAAGAAGGTTGTCGCCGACATTCCCAAGAAGCTGAACTGGAACGCATTCCGCTTCACCATCGGCACCACGCCCGAAATGTGGCTGGACATTGCGGATGAAGAGGGGATCTTGATTCAATTGGAGCCGCGCATCTGGGGCTATCGCGCGGAATGGGACAAGCAGGAGCTGATCGCGGAGTTCGGCCGCTGGATGCGCGACAACTGGAACCACCCCTGTGTGTTCATGTGGGATTCTAACAACGAAGCCGATAAGGGAAAAGAATTGGTGCCGGTAATCAATGCGGTGCGGCCGCTGGATTTGTCGGGCCGCGCCTGGGAGAACGGTTGGGGTCCGCCCGCCTCGCCAACCGATCCTTGTGAGGCACATCCTTATCTTCTCAATCAAGAGCAGTGGAAGGACCTGCGGAAGCTCAATACGCTCAACCCCGACGACAGTTGGGTCGGCTGGTCCAAAAATCCGAAGGGATGGGCCCGATCTCCAGAGGGAGCAGGGCATTGCCTGATCATCAACG
>CAIQIC010000414.1 GCA_903871765.1 uncultured Lentisphaerota bacterium | reverse complement strand
TTCTGGTCGAGCGTCGCGCGCAGCAGTTTGAAAAACACGCGCTCACTGGCGGGCGTGTCCGCCGGTGGATCGGCCAGCCCGACGGCATCCGCATCCATGGCGCGCACCGCGGCGAGCAGCTCGCCGACGCGCTGCTGCCGCCAGGCTTCGTCGTCCCAGTGCGGCTGGGCGGGCGGCGGTTGCAGCATGACGTGATAGCCCATGCGCCGCACCGGCCCGGCCATGAGCGCCGCGTAGGGGTGCGCCGCGCCGGCGGCCGGCCCGTTACCCGCGACGAACAGCACTTTGTCGGCATCCACGACGCGCTGGAGGTTATCGAGCCAGGCGTGGTGGAGCGCCTGGCTTTTTTCCCAGCCCGCGCCTGGTACGGGCGCGCACCACGGCGGGTCGAACACGGTGAAGGCGACGTTCTGCGCCCACGCGGTCGGCCGCTGGTCCCGCGGCGGGATGCTGTGCGTGCGCGCCAGATAATCCTGCCAATGCTGCGCGCCCCAGTTGGCGCCGCCGAGATATTGCCGGATCAGCCAGCGCGCCGGGCCGCGCCCCGGCGAACGCAACGTCAGCGTGATCGCCGAGCGCCCGTCGTCGCGCGCCAGCGTGGCGTTGCGTTCGAGCGCGGGGTCATCGAGCATCAGCAGCAAGCCGCCGCTCCGGGCTTGCAGCAACAGGTAGCGCTGCCGCAGCGGCCCGGCGTCGGCGTGCCGCGGCGTCAGCGCGGCGGCCGGCGCGCGCACCGCCCAAACCGCGGGCTCCGCCTGCGTCAGCGCGGCGGTCGCCTCGTCGGCCTTGAGCAGCTTGCTGCCCTGGGCCTCGGGGATCGCCGCGCCGGCGCCGAAGCGGACCTCCTCGTCGGTCAGCTTGTTCTTCCAGCGCGTCAGCCACCCGTCGCGGAACTCCAGCTCCATCTGCGCCGTGACGACAGTCTGCGGCGCGTCGGCGCGCGCCGCGGTGCCCAGTGCCAGGATCAGGCCGGCGCCGCAAAAACATGCAGCGGCCTTGGCGATCCTGCGCAGCGCAGGCCTTTCAATTTGTCGGTTCACGTTCAACTCAACTTCAGTTGGATCAGCCGCAGTATAACCGCGCCGCCGCCCGATGCAACGCGGGACGCGCGCTGCGCGGTGACTTCTGGTGAAGCCTTTTCAAGCTTGCCCGATGGGAAACCACCTCCTAGACTTTGCACCGATGAGGGTGCTATCGGATTTGAGAACCAACGCCATGAACGGCAAGATATCGCTGATGCAGGCGGAACGTTTAAGGTTCCAATTTGGAACCTTAAACCCAACCCCCACATGAACACCCCACAAATGACGCAACTGGTTCCGGTGGAGCGAGTCGAGAGGCTGATTCATCTCGCGCGCGGTGAGAAAGTGCTGCTGGATGCCGATCTGGCAGTGCTTTACGGCGTCGAAACCGGCGCTCTCAACCGCGCGGTTCGACGTAACGCGACCCGGTTTCCGGACGACTTCATGTTCCAACTCACGCCGGAAGAGGTGGACAACTTGAAATGCCAAATTGGCATTTCAAGTTCCAGACACGGTGGCCGTCGCCGTTCCCGCCCCTACGCTTTCACGGAACAGGGTGTGGCGATGCTCTCCAGCGTGTTGCGCAGCGAACGCGCCGTGCAGGTCAACGTCGCCATCATGCGGGCCTTCGTGGGCCTGCGTCGGATGCTGTCGGCCAACGAAACCCTGGCACGGAAACTGGCCGAACTGGAGCGCCGGCTCGAAGGCCATGACCAGGCCATCAAGTCCCTCTTCCACGCCATCCGCGAACTCGCGGCCCCGCCCGTCCAGCCCCGCCCGGAAATCGGCTTTCACGTCAAGGAGAACCGCGGGCCCTACCGCGTGACACGCTAGATTGCCCGCGACCTTTTAGGGGGATCCATGGCGAAAAAGGCGAACGGCGGACCGGCGACGGCGGAGAGCATGGCGCAGCAGCAGCGCGACATTTCGGTGTCGGAGTTCTTCCTTAAGAACCGGCACCTGCTGGGCTTCGACAGCCCGCGCCGCGCGCTGCTGACGGCGGTCAAGGAGGCGGTGG
>CAIQIC010000413.1 GCA_903871765.1 uncultured Lentisphaerota bacterium | reverse complement strand
GCCGCCCGCCGCGCCGCCGCCATTGCCTGCGGACGGAAAGTCCCTGCTGCCATGACGTCGCAACAAGGCAATTTCGTTGACCGATGGCCTCTATCCCGTAGGAAGACAGCATCGCGTCCCGCGCGCCGGAACTCCGACGTTGGTTCGGGGAGCGCGGGCATCTTGCCCGCACCTGCCGGCATCTTGCCGGCAGGCATTGAGGTCACTTTATCGTTCTGTGCGCAACGAGGCCGGAGGCCTCGTTGGGCGGGCTGGCCTGCCCGCCGTCTTGTCCGCCCTAGCCTTGGCGACGGCGGTAGCCGCTTCGGCGCAGGCGGGAAGCCCGCGCTCCCCATTCGAATTTCGGCGGCCGGACGCTCCGGGGGCGGCCCATGATACCGCCTGCTACCTGGTGGGCCCGCTGCCGCGCCTGGGAGGCCAGCCCGATCCTGGTCAAGGAGGCGCGGCAGTCGGTGCGCAGCCTGTCGCTGCCGGCCGTGCTCTGCCTGCTGCTGGTGGTGCTGGCCGGCAGCAGCCTGCTGCGGCTGGTCCCGCTGCTGGCCACGGCAGGCGAGAAGCTGCGGGCCGGCCCCGGCTTCTTCATGAGCAGCCTGTTCATCCTGATGCTGGCCGAGGGCGCGGCGGCGCTGGTCCTGTTCCAACGCACGCTCGAGGAGCGCGCGCCGCACCGGCGTGACCTGCTCTACATCACGACGCTGCGTCCGCCCCAGATCGTACGCGGCAAATTTGTCGCCGCCATGACGTTCTCCCTGGTGCTGCTGGGCGCCGGTCTGCCGTTCGTCGTGCTGTCCTACTTTCTGCGCGGCATCGGCCTGCCCGCCATGGGCGGGGGACTGCTAATGCTGCTGCTGCTGACGGCGCTCTGGAACCTGTGGGCGATCGCGATCGGCGTCGCGCCCACCCACGCGCTCGTCAAGTGGCTGCTCTGGGCGGCTGGCATGGCGCTGACGGGGTTTTGCGCGCTGGGCGCCGGGATCCAGCTCAACATGCGTTACAACGCCGCATTGTTTGTGAGCCTGCTGGTCATCCTGATCGCGCTCGGCTGGCTGCTGTATGCCATCGCCGTCTTCCTGCTCCAGCCCCCGAATTCCAACCGTTCCCTGCCGCTGCGGTTTCACGCGCTGGCCATCTTGCTGATCCTGGCGGCTTCCGGCTGTAGTGCTGTGCAGGTCACGGGTAACAGGCATCTGGCGGACGTTGTCATGATGGTGGGGTTCTTTCTGGCGGCGGTGCTGTTCGTGCTGGCGTTTCACGCCGGCGATGCGGTCCCCGGCGAGCGCTGGCGGCCGATCCTCCGGCGCGGCCGGGGCCTGCTGCGCCGGCTGCCGTTCCTGCTGGGCGAGACGACGCTGAGCGGCCTCTTGTTCGCGCTGCTGTACGGTCTATTATGTTCGTTGCTGAGCGTTGTCATGGATGCGCCCATTAAAGACGACCTTCTGATGTTTGCCTATCCCTATCTGGGCTATTTGCTGGCCTACGCGCTGATCGCGCGCTGGCTGACGGCGCTGCTGCAGAAAAAATTTCCGCAGGTCGCGGGCGCGTGGGTGTTCCTGATCCTGACCGCCGCGGTTTCCCTCGTGTCGGGCATGGTGTGGTTGATCCTGGATAACCAGAGTCATTGGGCGGCCGTCGCCCTGGGTTGCATCCTCGCCGGCTTGCTGGAGGGTTCAGATTTGAAGCATGACGCGCATATCCTGACGCTGGCGGCCTTGCTGGCCCTGGCCCTGAGGGGCAATGGGCAGTGGCTGGTGGACTCGCTGCGCCGGTCGGCGCGCAACGGCCAGCCCCCCGTGCCGCCGCCGCTGCCCACCGACGGAGAGCCCTTGCCGCCATGACGGCGAAGCATAACAATCCCGTTAGCCGATGGCATTTGCTCCGTAGGAATGTGGCGCTGCTCCCTGCGCGCCGGAATTCCGAACGGGGAGCGCGTCCCGACTCTTGGAGGTTGGGGCCGCACCTGCCGGCATCCTGCCGGCAGGTGCCGGGATCACCTTTTTGTTCTGCGAACAACGAGGCCGGAGGCCTCGTTGGGCGGGCTGGCCTGCCCGCCGTAGCCGCTTCGGCGCAGGCGGGAAGCCCGCGCTCCCCATCCGAACGGCGGCCTCCGGACGTCGTGCCAGAATTTGCCCCGCTGCCCGCGCGGCAGACGGCGTCGTGTCCCGCGTGGTGGAACTCCGACGTTGGTCCGGGGAGCGCGGGCATCCTGCCCGCACCTGCCGGCATCTTGCCGGCAGGCCTCGGGATTGCCTTATGGAGACACAAAAAAACATAGCCGCGCCCGACGTCGGCACGACCGAATCGCAAGTCGAAAGCGTCCGGCGCGCGTTGCGGCGCGGGTAACTCAATCCACCCTTCACGCTCCAACTCGGTCAAGATCGCCAGGGCCGAGCGGACCTTC
>CAIQIC010000412.1 GCA_903871765.1 uncultured Lentisphaerota bacterium | reverse complement strand
TATGACGAAGGCAAATTCAAAGACATCGCCTATGTGACATCAAAGTCGGGATTGCTCGGCCTGCTGCGCGCGTGGGCCTCCTATCTGGGAAAGTATAATGTCAGGGTGAATGCGGCCGTGCCCGGCGGCATGTATAACAACCAGCCCGGAAGTTTTGTCGAAAAGAACTGCGCCTTGAACATGCTGGGACGCATGGCGGAGAAAGGCGAATATAACGGCATGATTCATTTTCTGCTTTCGGATGCGTCTTCCTATATGACGGGGGCCGCACTGGTTATAGACGGAGGCCGAACAGCATGGTGATGAAATTCCTGGTTTGCGGCCTGGGTTCCATCGGTCAGCGGCATTACCGGAACCTGCGGTCCCTGGGACATGAAGCGGCTGTCTTTCGCAGGGGCGGCGGCGCGAATGCGGCTTTCATCAATAAATTCCTGGATGGCGAACAAGCGGCCGGTCGGCCGGTAAAAATATATAATGACCTGGAAGAAGCGTTGGCCTGTTTTGATCCCCACGCCGTGTTTGTCACCAATCCGAACAGCCGGCATATGGAAGTGGCGCTGCGGGCGGCGCGCCGGGGGAAGAATCTTTTCATCGAAAAGCCCTTGTCGCACACCCTGGAGGGGACTGAAGAATTAAGACTGCTCACGGTGGAAAAGAGACTGAAAGTGATGGTGGCGTACAACCTGCGCTGGCATCCATTGTTGAAAAAAATGAAAGGGATGGTGGCGCAGGGGGCCATCGGCCAGCCGGTGGCCGCGCATGTGGAAATGGGTGAAAATATCGAGGACTGGCACCCGTGGGAAGATTATCGCCAAGCCTATGCCGCCTACCAAAGCGGCGGCGGCGGCGCGGTCTTGTGTTTCAGCCACGATATTGATTACTTGTATTGGTTCTTTGGCAAGCCGGAAAAAACATACGCGGTGGGCGGCAAGATTACCCCGCTCGGCGGCGATGCGGAAGACATGGTAAAAGCCTTGCTACAGTATAAGAATCAAATGATTGTTTCCCTGCATCTTGATTACTGGCAGCGTCCGCCGAAACGTTCGTTTGAGATCATCGGCACAAAAGGGCGCGTGTTGTGGGATTATTATGCAAAAAACTTGACGCTGTATCCGCGCGCGCAAGGCTCCGCGGCAACCGTCTTCCCGCTGCCCGACACGTTTGACCGGAATGACATGTTCCTGGATGAAATCAAAGATTTTATCGCCGCACTAAAAGGGGGAAAAGAAGTCTCGATACCGCTCCAGGAGGGTGTGGACGTGTTGCAGATGTCTTTAGACATCAAAAGAGAGATCGGGTTTTAATCGCCTTGCTTGGAATAGCCGATGATGAACGAGAACCCCCTGGCCCAGGACCTTGACCACGTCATTGCGCAGACGGCTGATCTGTGGGCTGAACTCCGCGGCCGGCGGCTGTTCATCACGGGCGGCACGGGGTTTTTCGGGTGCTGGCTGCTGGAGAGCTTCGCGTGGGCGAACGACCGGCTGGGGCTGAAGGCCTCGGCGTTGGTGCTGACGCGGGATCCGGATGCTTTCCGCAAAAAAGCGCCGCATCTGGCCGCGCATCCGGCGCTGCGCTTTCACCGCGGCGACGTGCGTACGTTCGATTCTCCTGCCGGAGAATTCTTCGGCGTCATCCATGCGGCCACCGCCGTCGGCACGGAACGGACCGTCGAGCAACCCTTGTTGCTGTTTGACACGATGGTGCAAGGCACCCGGCGCGTGCTGGACTTTGCCGTGCAGGCGAGGGCGAAAAAGTTTCTGCTGACCAGTTCCGGCGCCGTCTATGGTCCCCAGCCGCCGGAGATGACGCACATCCCTGAAACCTATGCCGGCGGCCCCAATCCGTTGGATGTCAACTGGGTCTATGGGGAGGGGAAACGGGCTGCCGAGATGCTGTGCGGCCTCTATGCCCGACAGCACGGCTTGGAGCCCAAGATTGCCCGGTGTTTCGCCTTCGTCGGGCCTTATCTGCCGCTGGACGCCCATATTGCCATTGGCAACTTCATTCGCGACGCCCTACGCGGCGGGCCGATAGAGGTCAAGGGGGATGGCACGCCCTGGCGGTCCTACCTCTATGCGGCTGATCTGGCCATCTGGTTGTGGACGATATTATTCCGCGGAACGGCCGGCCTGCCCTACAATGTGGGTTCGGAGGACGCCCGGCCGATCGCCCGCTGGGCAGAACTCGTCGCCCAATGCTTTACTCCTTGCCCCGCAATCAGTATTGCAAAAAAAGCAATTGCCGGCATCCCGTCTGAGCGTTATGTTCCCAGCACCGCCCGCGCGGGTGAGGAATTGGGCTTGCGGCCAACGATGGATTTGAAAAAGGCCATTGAAAAAACTATAATCTGCAAACAAAAACGACACGCTTGATCAAACGGGAGCAACACATGAAAGAAATCAAAATCGGCGGCATTCCGGTGGGCGACGGCCACCCCTGCTTTATCATTGCGGAAATCGGCATCAACCATAATGGCGATGTAGCGATCGCCAAAAAGCTCATTGATGAGGCGGAAGCGGCGGGCTGCAATGCGGTAAAGTTTCAGAAAAGAACCGTGGACGTCGTTTATACCCCGGAAGAATTGGCCAAACCCCGGGAGAATCCATTTGGCCCGACCAATGGCGACCTCAAGCGCGGACTTGAATTCGGCCGGAAGGAATATGAGGAGATCGCCCGCTGTTGCCGCGAGGAGGGCATGATATGGTTCGCCTCCTGCTGGGACGAGGCCTCGGTGGATTTCATCGCTCAGTTCCATCCTTCCTGTTATAAAATCGCCTCCGCCAGCCTCACCGACGACGGCCTGCTGAAGCACACCCGCGCCAAGGGGAAGCCGGTGATCCTTTCCACGGGCATGAGCACGCTGGCGGAAATTGATCACGCGGTGGATGTGTTGGGCAAGAACGACCTGGTCCTGTTGCAGGCGACAAGCACGTATCCGGCGAATTATGACGAATTGGATCTGGCGGTCATCCCCGAGTTGCGGAAACGGTATGATGTGTTGGTGGGCTATTCCGGACACGAAACCGGGATTGCGACCTCCGTGGCGGCCGTGGCGCTGGGCGCCTGCATCGTGGAAAGACATATCACGCTGGAACGTTCCATGTGGGGCTCCGACCATGCCGCTTCCCTGGGGCCCAGCGGCATTACCCGGCTGGTGCGCGATATTCGCCTGGTTGAGATGTCCATGGGCAACGGGGTCAAGCGCGTCTTTGAACGGGAAAAGCCCATCATCAAGAAACTGCGCCGCGTGGGAGCGCATCTGTGAGCGCGATCAAGGCGGTCGCGCTCGACGTGGATGGCGTGCTGACGGACGGGCTTTTCGTTTGGGGGCCGGAGGGCGCGGAATTCAAACAGTTTTCGTTCCGCGACGTGATGGGCATTTCCCTGGCAAAAAAGGCGGGCTTGGTCTTTGCCTTGATCTCCGGCGAGGACAGTCCGCTGGTGGACCGCTTCGCCCGTAAAATGGGCATTACCGACCTATTCAAGGGGTGCAAGGACAAAGCGGCGGCGTTGCGGGAGTTCGCCCAGCGCCACGGCTTGGCCTTGGCGGAAGTTTGTTTTATCGGCGACGATGTGAACGATCTTTCCGCCTGCGCGGCGGCGGGCTTGGCCGCCGCGCCCGCCGATGCGCATCCCCAGGTGCGGCGGGCGGTGGGCTACGTGGCCCAGGCGTGCGGCGGGCATGGCGCGGTGCGGGAGATTGTGGACCAGTTGATGGCGGGCGGGCTGACGGCCCCGCCGCACAGACAGCCAGGACCATGAAACTCTCCGATTATGTCTTCCAGTATCTTTCCGGCAAAGGCGTTAAGCATGTCTTCATGCTGCCCGGCGGGGGGGCGATCCACCTGGATGATTCCCTGGGCCGCTGCAAAGCCATTGAATACATCTGTTGCCTGCATGAGCAGGCCGTGGCCATGGCGGCTGAAGCTTATGGGCAGTTCACGAATGCCCCCGGCGTGGGCCTGGTGACCTCGGGTCCGGGCAGCACCAACACCATCACGGGTGTGGCGGCCGCCTACCTCGACTCGACCCCGTGCCTCTTTATCTCCGGACAGGCCAAGCGGTCGGACCTCAAGGGCAGCAGCGGCGTCCGGCAGATGGGTTCGCAAGAGGTGGATATCGTATCCATGGTGGCGTGCATCACCAAATACGCCGTGACCGTGCTGGAGCCGAATGAGATCCGGTATCATCTGGAAAAAGCGTGGCATGGCGCGACCAGCGGGCGCATGGGGCCGGTCTGGCTGGATATCCCCCTCGATGTGCAGGCGGCGACGGTTGACG
>CAIQIC010000411.1 GCA_903871765.1 uncultured Lentisphaerota bacterium | reverse complement strand
TCTGCCGTGAAAACCTTGGCGAGTTGCGGCGCCTCTTCATGAATGAGGTCCACGGCATCCGTTACGGTGATCTTCCCGCCGGTCATGGCCTGCCGCCAGCCGTCCGCCTCGATGCGCCGCATGAGGGATTCCCGATGCCGGCGGTAGGTCATCGGCCGGGGCGCAACCTGGCCGGTATCCTTGCGGTAGCGGCCCAGCCACGCCGCGAGATTGTCCTGAATCGGCACCAGGCGCGACCGGCGCACCTTGGACGTTTCCGGCAGTACACGGATGATCTTTTCCGCAAAATCAATCTGTGCCCAGGTCAAACCGGCCGCCTCGCCGGGGCGCAGGCCCGCAAAGAGCATGACGGCGAGCACCGGCACCAGGGCGGGATAATGCTGCTCGGCAAGATCCATGACGTGGGCCACGGTGGGCACCGGCCAGAATTCCGGCATCTTCTCATCCGCCTTCGTCTTGGTGATCCGGTCAACCGGGTTCGTCTCGACAACCCCCTGCTGCACGGCGTGATTGAACAAGGCGCGGAAACAGCGCCGGTAGCCGTCGCGGTTCACGGCCTTGAAGCCTTTCGCGTCCAGCCAACCCGCTACATCGTGCATCGTGATGGAACACGCCGGCCGTTCGCCATAGTTCACGCACAGCTTGCTGATCTTCTGCCGGCGCTCCGCCAGCGTGGTCGGCCGGCAGTTCTGGCGCCGCAACTCCTCCAGCCACTGAACGCCCAGTTGCGCCAACGTCACGGCCCCGGTGTCGGGGTGATGCTGCGCCCAGAAGCGGGCGGCTTCGATCAATGACGAGCGGCCCTGCAACAGCTTCAAGGCGTCAACGGCATCCTGCCGGGAGCGGAGCGGCAGCTCCAAGGCGTTCTTGCCGTGCTCGGCTACCTGATTCGCCAACACCTTGCAGAATTCTTCCGCCGCATCCTGGGTGGGGAAGGTCTGGCTCACATTCACCCGCTGCTCATTGCGCGACACGCGCACCAAAAAACATCCGGTACGTACCTCGCGGATGGGGAACCCGAGAAACCGCACTTTGCTTCTTTTCTTCTTCTTCGCCATAATTTCCTCCTGCCCGTCAGGGCCTCTTTTGACGTGCAAAAGGATACATTATTTGCACAGAATTGCAACAGGAATTATATTATGGCGATTTCATTGGAGAATATAGAAATTGCCACTAGCCTTTTAAGCTTGTGGTCGCGGGTTCGAGTCCCGCCTGGCTCACTCTCCCAAAACCCCATAAAAGCCAATGGAATCAGGCTTATTCTCGTTTTTTGCCCAAAAGCGTTCAGTTGCCACTAGGGGCCACTAAGGGGCCGATTATGCCATTTTTTTGGCCCCATTTTGGCACAGCCCCACCCCGGCCCGATCCGGCCCGGCGACGATCCGGCCAGCACTAACCCGCCAGAATCGCCGGCAATGTGGTTTAATGGCCCTTGGCGGTGGCGGTGTGCTGGCCCTGTTGATACGTCCAGCGGCAGTCCCGCGCCGTGGCTCTTAATCCTGACGCAGCCAAGCGTTCCGGCGGGCATCCCGGGCGCGACGTGGAACGTGTCCGCGTAGCTGCCGGGCCGGCGGGCATTTGTCATGGGCCGGCTGGCGGCCTTGGCGTGCGTCCTACGCGGTCAGCAGGCGGCGAACAAGCGCGGAAGGTATCAACACCCCAACCAGGCGCTCAGGATGGTTTTTAGCGGCCAACGACGCGCCGAGCCGGCCCTACATTGCCGGATGCTGCTTTTCATATTCGCTCACCATCGTCTTCAGTGTCTCGATGTACTTCTGTTGCCCGTCGCCCCCCAGCCATCCACCGCGAAACTGTTCTGCATCTTGGTGTTGCCATCATACGAGCCTCCCCATCCAGCTCCCCGCACTACTCCTGCAGAGTCAGCAGGAAGCCCTCAGCAGCACACGGTGGCCATCCTTTGGCGCTGGCTTTCGTTACCGATTGATCCGGATTATCCCATACCCGATGCGGGCAACAAGTTTTTATGAAGAAAAGTTAAATAAATATTTTGCTACTCTGCGACAGAAGGCGTATTTTTAGGGCTAGAAGCCCGTTGGCCAGCATAATCGTCGTGATTTATTTCAGATTGTGGTAAACGAACAGGGTAAAACCATGCCGGAGATCCAACCATAAGGAACCAGCGATGAAAAAATATTTAATATGGATTGCCTGCGCTACGATCGGGATCGTCTCCTCCTGCCTGACGGCGTCGGCCGCTGTGTCCGATATCGTCGGGTTCAATGGGTGGACGGACAGTTGGGGGTCCGGCACGCCAGACTACGCCACGGACGTGCTCACCGGCGGCGCCACCCCGTTGAGCGGCAGTGCGGTCCTGATGTACGACCATGTGGACGGCGATCCGGGCCGCGGTGTGGACCATCTGTTTGCCTCGCCGCTGACGAACCAGGTGGAGATCAAGTTCAACCTGTATATCCCGGGGGCGAATGAAGGCGCCTTCTTTGTCGCCTACTACATGACCGATGCGTCCGATGCGGACGTCACCAGTTGGGGCGGGGCGTACATGCAGTCGGGCGGGTGCTGGATAGAGGAGTGGAATTTCGGGGTGACCGGTCCGAGCCTCGTGCGTGATGCATGGCAGGAAATCAAGATGGCCTTCGATTTCGACGCTGGCACGGCCCAGTACTTCACCAATGGCGTGGCCGTGGGGAGCCCGGCGAGCATTACAGCCACCAAAATCTCCGGCTTCGGCTACCCCTTCCAAGAGTCTTATATGGGCACGGCTTTTACCGGCCCGGTGTACTTCGACAATTTCTCCGTTGTCCACAACGGCACGACCATCTGGTCGGAGAACTTCGACAGCTACATTTCTGCCGGGGGCGACGCGAATTTGATCAGCATCGATGTGGTCGCCAATGGCAGCGTCGCCGTGAGCGACGACGTCGCGGGCGGCTTGACTGGCCAGAGCGGCCTATGGAATGCATTGCCGTTGGACGGCAGCACGATCACGCTCAGCACCCTCACGGATGGAGCGGGAACGACAGCGAGCGGCGTTAGTTTCGTGTTTGACTCGGCCAGCGTTGGTTATCACGTGCAGCAGGCCGACGCACCGTACAACCCCGGCGTAGTTCTGGCTGCGGATAACCCTGAGCGTTCGTGGGTTACCGGCGGGGAAAGCCCGGTCACATTCAAGTTCACCGGCCTGACTGTCGGTGGAAACTACAGCCTGGCCATTTTCACCACGGGTGACCCCCTGATGACCTTGACGGTCAATGGCACGCCCACCCTCAATCCCGGCGAGATCTTCACCACGACGGCCGCGGCTGATGGCAGCGGCGAGATTGTAATGCAGGTGAGCTGTGGAGGCGATACTTACAGCAATTACGGCGAAATCGCCGGTCTCCAACTCCTCAAGTTGGTAGCCCCGCCAGCTTTGGCGGCCCATGCCGGTGCGGATCTGGCTCTTAGCCCAAGCTCGCCCTCGGGCACGCTTGGCGCGAGCACGGCCGCCACCGGCGGCACGGGGCCGTACACCTACGCGTGGACTCCCACCACTGGCCTGGATGACGCAACGCTGGCCCATTCCACCGTCACTACCACCGCCGCGACCACGACCTACACCCTGACGGTGACCGACTCTCTGCTTGCGACCGCGAGCGACACGGTGGTCGTTACCTACACGGTGCCAGCCTTGGTGGCCAATGCAGGCCCCGACGTAAGCGTGAGTGAGTGCTCGCCAGCCCAGATCGGTGGCAGTCCGACTGCCAGCGGCGGCACCCCTGGTTACACCTACAGTTGGACGCCGACAACGGGACTGAGCAGCACCACGGTGGCCAACCCGACCGCTTCGCCCACGACCACCACGACTTACACCGTGACCGTGACCGACTCGGCCAGCACGACCGCAAGCGCCTCGGTGGTCGTCACCTACGCCGTGCCAAGCTTGATCGGCAGCGCAGCGACACTCGACACCGCATCATCACCCCTGACGCTGGATTATGCCTTTATTTACGGCACACATCAGGACGTCTGGACCAGCTTCAAGCTGACGACTGTGGGTAGCGGTGACACTTCAATGACGATGCAAGACGCCGATCCCGATGGCGGAAACGCAGGCTCATACCCGCCAACGATTCACACGAGCGTGAACTCGAGCGGATATTACGGCTTGAGCGGGAACGATTATGCTCAGGGGAACGGCTATCATCCCACGGCGAATGCCTCGTCGGTCACACCCGTCGCGGGGGACGTGATTTACGTCAAGATGCATCTCAATGCCCCATACGATGACTTCTACGATAAGAAGACGATTAGCCTGTGGGTAAACCCGGCGGACACTTCGAGCGAAGCGGCTTTGGGCACGCCGGCTGTGACTTATAACCATCTGCCTTGGCCCTATGGGCGTCAGGGTTATCAGAAGCTGAGCGTTTCCGGTAACGCTCAGTTGACGAATGTCCTGGTCGGCGCTGACATCTGCAGCGCGCGTCAAGCAGCAGCCCTGCCGCCGCCGGAGGCGCCGACCAACCTGACGGCCACGGCGGGCAATGCCACGGTGGGCCTGGGCTGGGACGCGGTGACCAACGCCACCGCGGGCTACCTCGTGAAGCGGTCGCTGTCGAACGGCTCCTACGCCTACCTCGACAGTACAGCGAATGCCAACGCGACGAACTATACGGACAACGCGGTGAGCAATGGCGTCCTGTACTGGTACGTGGTATCCGCCACCAACCAATGGGGCGAGAGCTCGAACTCGGCGCCGGTCAGCGCCCGGCCGCTGCCGGCCGTGGCGCCGACACCGGAGCTTTTGACCGGCAGCGGAGTCAACAGCGGGTACAGCCTTGATCCGGCCAGCGGCGAGGTCCGGCTCCAGTTCACGGGCATGGGCGGCATCAAGTATTGGCTCGTTTACAAGGATGACCTGCTGGACAGCACCTGGCATCCGCTCGTCGAGACGGAAACGACGTGCACCAACAACGGCACGGGCCCGATGACGTTGATCTATACGAATGCGCCGGATGTCACCCAGCGCTTCTACCGCGTCGAAGCGCAACTGCCGTCTCCATAGGCGGGCCGGGTCAGGCTGGCTCGCCGGAGGCCGGGCGCACGCGCCCGGCCTCTGTTTTGTGCACCCGGCAGGCGTTCCGTATGGGGTCTATTTCGCCGGGGTGAGCGTCACCTTGCGGAACTCGATGGGACCGTGATCGCCTTGAATGAACAACGGGCCGGGCTCGCCCTCTTGCGAGTCCAGCGCGCCTCCGGTAATTCCCGGAATTTCCTGCTGGCTGATCACCCGCGCGCCATTCAGCTCCACCGTTACCATGCGCCCGACCAGGATGATGTCGTAGGTCTGCCACTCTCCGGCCAGCTTGGCGGCGTTGATGCGCGGCTGAAGGAAACCATAGATGCTGCCAGTGGCGTGGCTGTCCGGCGGCAGCCCGCAGGTGTCCTCGATCTGTACTTCGTACCGGCCCCGCAGGTAGATGCCGCTGTTGCTTTCCTTCGGATAACGGAACTCGGCATGCAGTTTGAAGTCCATGAACTTGCGGAGGGTGACGATGTCCGTGCCGGACTTGAGGTTCGTCATCAGGCCGTTGGTGACGACCCACTGGCTCGCGCCGGAACGCGGCGTCCAGCCGTTCAGCGTGGCGCCGTCAAAGAGTTCCAGCGGCTCACCCCACTCCGGTTCCCGGTCCCGCAGCAGACGGGGCGCGCGCACGCCATCGAATTTGACCACCCGCCCGGTGCAGGCGAGCGTTTTGCCGCTGATGGCATCGCCCTTGACCTCGCCGCGCATCCACTGATCCTGCTTCAGCGACTCCCACTGGACCGGAAGGGAAAAATGGAATTTGTCGTCGCGGTAAAAGACCTGCCCGATGGGGCGCGCGCTGCCGAACTTCGCCACAAACTGTCCAACCAGTGTCTTGCGGCCCGAAAGCCGCACCTCCAGCCAGGACGGGAAGTCGCCGGCCGGATCATGCACCACAATATCCCACCGCCCGATGATCGGTGGCGGCGCCGCCGCGCCCGGCGGGGCCTTGGGCGCCATGCAGGAAGCGGCGGCCACCAGCAGCAGCATGGCCGCGTGGCGTGCGCCAGTGAAAATTCTCCCGGGAATCATTCCTCGTCTTCCTCGCGCTGACGCCTCCGCGGCAGCTCATTTGGCCTGGAAGGCCCGCACCTCCACCAGGTGCACGCCGGGGTTGGCGCTGTTCTTGAGCATGTTGACCCGGATATAGCGGGCGGCGTGCGGCGCGAACGAATGCAGGTCGCCGGCGGCCGTGGCGGGCTTGGTGTTCTTGCTCATGTCCACGACCTGCGTCCATTGCGTGCCGTCCACCGAGACCGCGACGTTGTACTGGTAGTACCGGCCGCCATCCCAGTACGGGAAGACCTGCACGGCGTTGAGCAGGTACACCTTTTCCAAGTCCACCTGCAGCCATTGCGGATAAGGCCCGGCCCACCAGGCTTGCTCCCGCTCGACGACGCCATCCACCGCATTTTCGGGGACGTACCCCCCTTCGACCGAGGAGGCGGTCACCGGCTTGCCGGTGGTGAGGTTCTTTACCACCGCGACCCAGTTGAAGCCCTGCCGCCACAGTTCGCCGGCCCGCTGGCCGTCCACGAACAAGCCGGCCACAACGGTCGCGGTCTTGTCCACCCGGAGCGGGGCGGTATAGGCCGGGGACGCGGCCGTGGGCTCCTTGCCGTCCATCGTGTAGCGCACCGTGCCCCTCATCGCGGACTTCAGCGTGACGGTGGCCGGTTCGCTGATGCGGTCGCCGGGCCGGAGCTCGCCGGTCACCACGCCCGCGATGGGCTTGAAGTAATATTCGCGGCTCCAGATGGCGCCGAGGGGTTGGCCGGCGGTGTCGAACGCCCGGGCTTTCAAGATGACCTTGCTGTTCTTGCCGGTGTGTAGCTTGAGCGGAGCGGTGACAAGGGTCGCGCCCGCGCCGGGCTCCTGGCCATCGGTGGTGTAATGAATCCTGGCGCCCGCCACCGGACATTTCAGCGTCACGGTGGAGGCATCGTCAAAAGCGAATTTCGGCAGGATGCCTGAGCCTTCGTCGCCCCGGCCGCCGGCGGCCAGCCAACTGTGCAGCGTCTCGAGCAGGCCCTGCTCCGACGCGGAGAGGCCCGTCAGCAGGCGGTCCAGCACGTCGTCGGCCGCCCCGAGGCGCGCGGCGAAATTCAGATACGGCAGGCCAGTGTAGGGGTTGCGCACGCGCTCGCCGCGCGGCGCCGCCTTATAGCGCAGGAAGGGCACCGCCGCGGCGCCGGACAGTTCCCACAACACCATCTGCCCGCCCAGCATCTTCCCGCCCGGGGGCCACTCCTTCCGCCAGGCGTTCCACTCGTAAACCTCCTTCACGGACTGGTACACGCACGGCGTCCAGGTGACCTGGATGACGGGCCGACCTTGCTGGAGGTAGTCCGGCGTGGCGCCGTTGTTGCCGTCAATGTGCCAGACCATGACGATCACGTCCTTGGACACCCGGTCCGTAAAGGGCGCATCCTGCCAGGCAATGGCCCGTTTGCCGTGTTTCTTGACAATCGCGTCCATCTTCGCGATATGCCAAGCGAACAAATCGGTGCCGTCCCGGATGCCGTTGGCGTTGCGAAAGGCCTTGGAGTTCACGTCCCGGCTGAGGGGTTCGATGTTGCACTCGTCGCAGCCGATGTGGATGTATGGGGAGGACTTGAAGACGGCGGCCAGCTCGCCGATGATCGTGTCCAAGGCCTCGTACATCTTCGGATTGGTCATGTTCATCACCGCCACGTCGGGCCCGAAGACCTCCGGCGCATCCCGCCGGGCCGCCCCGCTGTGGCCGGGCGTCTCGATCTCGGGGACGAAGGTCACGCCGCGTTCATCGGCGTAGCGGACCAGTTCCTGCCACTGCGCTACCGTGTATACCTTCGGCACGGGTCCGCCGCGCGTGGCCCAGTTCGTCTTGCCGAGCTTGGGATAGGCCGTGGAGGGGAAGGTCCACGCCTGGTCATCGCTCATGTGAAGTTGCAGGAAGCGCAGGCGGTAGAAGCGCAGCAGGTTGACGACGCCCTTGAGCTCATCGAGGGAGTTGTTCTGGCGGGCGATGTCCACCATCGCGCCGTAATACTCGGCCCAGGGCGCGTCCTCGACGTTGATCTTGGGAATCCATAGGCCGCCGGGGCCGCCCTGGAGCGCCTGCAGCAGCAGACTGGTGCCGTGGGCGGCGCCCAGGTACGCCGCGCCGGTGACGGTGACCCGGTCGCTGACCGCGACGGTAAACGCCGCCTCCGGTCGGCCGCGGGCCTCGAGGGCGAGCACAATGTCGCCCGCGCGCCCGCTACCCGTGGCGGGGACCAGTTGCACGCCGCTGATCAGCCGGATTTCCCCGGACAGAATCGCCGCCAGGGGCGCCAGCGACGGGTCGGCGGCGACAATGCGGGCTTGGGAGGTCAAGCGGAGTGCGCCCGAACCCGCGGACTTCACCGACTGCGGCCAGGGCACGAAGTTGAACGCCGGGGTCGCCTCATCGCCGTGGGCCAGCGCCATGAAACATGGCATAAGGAGCACCGCCAAACGCCACTGGAGCCTCATCGTGACCCCGCCCTCCCAAGAAGAAGACTACGTTGGGTTTGCTCGTGGTCAGAACCCAGATCAGTATGCCATGCCCCGCCGGAAATGCAACTTTCCAGCCTGTGATTCGTGCCTGTGGTTTGGCTAGGGCAAGCCGGTGGCGGGTTGCAAAGTGACCAGATTTGGCCGCGGCTATCGCGCAGGCGCTGGCCGCAGGCCACAACATCAAAGATCATCAACGGCTGCTGGCCATGCGCCTAGCCGCCAGCGGCGAATTCACCGCCGCCCAAATCGCCACGCAATTGGACGTCAGCCGCCGGCAGTTCTTCCATTGGCTCACGGCCCTTAAGCAAGGCGGTGTGGAGGGCTTGCTGGCGCGAGAACATGGGGGCGGAGCCCCAGCGAGTGTGCAGGGGCACATTCGCGAGGAACTGCAAGCGGGTTTGCGTAAGGGCCAGTGGAAGCGGGCCAAGGAAATCCAGCATTGGTTGGTCGAGCGCCACCAGGTGAAGATGAGCACCTCAGGAGTGTATTACTGGTTGGGAAAATTGGGCGGGGTCTTAAAGGTGCCGCGCAAGACCCACGCCAAAAAAGACGCGGCCCGGAGCGCCGAATTCCAGCAAACGCTTTGCGCCAAGCTCAAGAGCTTGAACGTGGCTGGTGGAAGGCCGGTACGCATCTGGGTGGCCGATGAGCACCGCTATGGATTGATTCCGGTGGTACGCAAATGTTGGACGCTGCGCGGGCTGCGCCCCACCGCTCCGTACCAGACCAAATATGAGTGGGGTTATCTTTACTCGGCACTGGAGGTGGATGGCGCGAATGCCGCAGAATTTCTCTGTCTGCCGGAGGTCAATCTGACCATGAGCCAGTTGTTCTTGCAACGGTTAGTCGCGCGGGATCCGCACGCCGAACATGTGGTGATCTGGGATCAAGCAGGCTTCCACCCACGCCCTGGCGATCCAACCTTGCCGGCCCATGTCCATCTGCTACCGCTTCCGCCGTATGGCAGACGCTCGACGCCATGGACGAGGCCATTGGTGAAGAGCTACGGCCGATTTACGAAACCGCCGAACGTGTTCGCAGGTTGGTCTCTCACCCGTGGCTTATCCATCAAGTAAACGCTACCGAGGAAATGAATAGTGCAGTTACGTGCTGAAAGCGGTATCAGGCATTTTTTCGCCACCTGTGAATACCCGTTGTGGCCAGTGAATGCCGATCTGTTGCAAATATAGACACTTTTTTTTGCAACAGATTTGCAACAGTGGAGGCCCAGCGCCGGCCCTTGACTAGGGCGACCGCGGAAGCACCGCTTGGATGCGGAAGAAGCGCTGTGTGGCCGCAGAACCCGGCACGTCCCGCGTGGTTGTGGCGCCAGCGTCGGGGCTGACCAACCCCGGAGGCGAATTCGTCGTCCACGACCCACTCAGCAGATCATCGCAGCTTTGCACCTGATACAGGCGCGTCGGGTGGCTGCTCCAGGTGACTGTCGAGGTCGAGCCGCCGGAGTTCATGCTGAAGGCCGTGATGCGTAGGTAGTCGTGGGCGTCGAAGGGATTGGTGTCCGCAACGTACTCGTCTTTATCCTTCACGCCATCGCTGTCGCTGTCGGTGGTGGCGTTCATATTGGTCAGGCTACCCGCACGGAAATACTCCCAACGGTCGGGTATCCCGTCGCCATCCGTGTCCGGCCCGCGGTCCAACGCGTCGGTTTGCACGAACGCCAGCGCGTTGCTCAGGCTGATCCAGCCGATGTTGGCGCCATAGACGTAACCGCTCAGGTTGCCGGTCAGCAGGTCAATGCGCGGCTGGCCGTAGCTTTGTTCGAAGGTGATCCAGCCGATGTTGGCTCCGTACGCGCAGCCGCGGAGGTTGCCGGCGCCGTCGTGATTGACACCGTAGTCGTTGGTGGCGAGGTTGCTGTACGCGAATCCGTTGACCGGGCTGCCGCTGCCGAGGTGAATCCAGCCGAGATTCGCCCCGTAGAGGTAGCCCGAGCAGACAAACTCGCCGATGACCGCGCCGTTGGTGCCGCCGTCGCCGCGTCCATCAATCCAGCCTGCGTTCGCGCCGTAGGCGTACCGGTTGGTCGTGTTGATGGTGGAACTGGCGCGGACTGCGCTCGCCAGGCACAACGCGGCCATGATGATAGCCAGCGTTTTCATGACGCCTCAGTAGGAGAAATTATCCCACGGGTTCGCAACGAAGCCAATCCCGGGAGGATTAACCTGAATCGGCGCCCGATTGTTGCCAGGCCCGATGTTGTAGTCCCCACCAAGACCGTTTCCGCTGGCGCTGTTGCGTACGATCAGGTTCGCGAATGTCACCAAGCAGTCGATGCCGGCGGCGGCATTGCGCGTGACGCTGTTGCCATCGAGCCGATTATTGTTTCCCGCCTTGATCCCGGCGCCGAGGACAGGGGGGCCGACTAAGGGGAATCCATTCTGGTCGCATTGATTGGCCAACACGCAGCAGTACGACCCGATTTCGATGCCATCGTTTTGGTTCGCGGTGGCAACGCAGTTCTCGACGGTGCTGGCGTCACCAACATTGAACCCATCCGCGCCATTCCCGGTCGCCGTGCAGCCGGTGAGCTTGCAGCCCGAGCGCGGCATGGGGGGTGGCGCTACGCCGCTGTTGACTGTCAAGAAACCGTGCGCCGCGTTCCCCTCGGCCACGCAGTTGGCGACGCGGACATTCCACTGCAAGTTGAATCCGTTCAGCATATTGCTTTTCGCGATGCAGCCGCTGAGCGACGAACTGGCGCAGACCTGGAAGCCTTCCCCCAGGTTGCCCTCCGCCGTACAGTCAGCCACGCGCGCTCCTCCTTGGTAGAGAACAATGCCCATGGTGTTGGTAATCGCCGTGCAGCCAATGAGCACGCTGCCGCTGCCGGCCGCAAACCCTGCCCCCGGGTTATTGCCGCTCGAGGTGCAACTCTTCACCGTGGCCTGCCCGCCTGTGAACAAACCCGGTCCGTTGCTGTTGTTCGCGAACTGGCAGTCCGCCACCGTCCAACCGCTGCCGATGTTGGCGCCTCCGCCGGCTCCTCCTCCGCCATTGCTGGACACGCGCAAGTCCTTCATTTCTCCGTTGTTGGCGTTCGTGGCACTGATGCCTGACTGCGCCCAGTCGCGGATGACGCCGTTGTACACATGCAGGTTGGTCACGGCCGCAGGCACCGCAATACCGTTCCCGCCCCCCGCACCGCCCTGCAGCACAAAGCCCCGCAGATCAATCGTCACGTCGTTGGCTTGGACGATAATCCCATCCGGCGCGGTGGCGAGCCCTACCAAGTTGGTGACGAGATAATAAGAGCCGGGCGCTGTGATCGTCCACGGCAGATTGGTGATCGGAATGCGCGGCTCGATTTGGTCCAGCGTTTTCATCATCGGCGCCGGTGCGCCCGGTGGCGTCAGGGCGCCTTGCGAAAACGCGGACGGTGCGCCGAGGAACAGAGCCACGGCGCAACAGGCGATGAACCATACGAATCTTTGCATGACTTCCTCCTCCCACACGACTTGTTGATAAAAAGCACTTTTCGGGCGGTTTTGGGCACACGCCCTTTTAGGCCAGCCTAAAAAGACATTTTGATCGTATTGAAACATGCGTGGATGTCAAGCACGAAAAAAAGAAAGATAAGAAGCTCAGGGAGCGCTCAACTGACGATATTCAGGCGTTTCTGAAGTTCCTGGCGGAGCAGGCGGGTGCGGCCGAATGGCAAGTCAAGCAGGCCAACCATGCCTTACGCCTTCTGTATGAACAGTTTCTACCGAACAACCGGCTAGGCATGATTCGCGCCAGTTACGGCTCAAAAGTCAGCATGCAGAAGACCGCGGTCAGAAGCCCATGCCTTGCGGTATCGTTTTTTCAGAGCGCGTAAACAAGCGCTGATGCCGGATCTGCCCGGCCGGTGACACAACCGCCGGACGTTGAAATGCCGGTTCTTGAGCTGGCATTTAACTTGCTATCAGTGCCGGGGTGGGTGCAATGAGCAGCATGAAATGGAGATCCATGTTGCCGGTTGTCACAGGTCGAAGAACCGGAAACCTACGGCGGGAGAGAAAGCGAGGGAGGTAATCATGCGCTGGGCACAAGTCACGAGAATGTTGTACTTGGCGGCCGCGGCGGCGGGCAGCTCCGTGCGCGCGGCCGACACGGGCGCCACCGTTAACGCCGAGGCTGGGGATCTGACGGCGCTCAACCTGGAAACGCTGATGAACATCCCGATCCGGGCGGCGTCCGGCTTCGAACAGACATCCTCCGAGGCGCCCTCGTTTGTCACGATCCTGACCGGCAACGAACTCCGGTCCTTCGGTTACCGATCGTTGGGCGACGCGCTGTCGAGCGTCGCCGGCTTTTATTCCACCTACGACCGAACGTACAACTTCCTCGGGGTGCGCGGTTTCAACCGCCCCGGCGATTACAATACGCGCACGCTGGTCTTGATCAATGGCGTGCGCGTGAACGACCCGCTCTACAGCACGGGCCGCACAGGGCTGGATTTCCCGCTCGATCTCGATCTGATTGATCACATTGAGGTGGTGCGCGGGCCGAGTTCATCCCTGTACGGGAGCAGCGCGTTTTTGGCGGTCATCAACGTCGTCACCCGCACGGCGAAGGACGTCGCGCCGGCCGAGACAGCGCTCGCGGCCGGCGGCTACGACGCCTTCAGCGGCCGGCTCAGTCTG
>CAIQIC010000410.1 GCA_903871765.1 uncultured Lentisphaerota bacterium | reverse complement strand
AACCGCCGCGCACTGCTTCAATGTGCGGCGAAGGGGTTCTGCGTCGGTGGTGCGAAGGAAACTGCTTGAGACGATAATCCCACACCGCCCGCCTTCCCGGAGTAGGCGGACGCCGCGTTCCATGAAGAACGTGTACAGGTCGGCAGTGCCGTCGAAAGATTCATAGTGCCGGGAGAAGTAATCCTTGAAATCCGAAAGCGACTCCTGACGCACATACGGCGGATTGCCGATGATCGCGTCGAATCCGCCGGCCGCCATGATCTCCGGGAACTCTGCTCGCCAATCGAAGGCGTTGACGTGCAATCGCGCTTCTTCGTCGAGAAATGCCAATTGCTCGCCTTCGTAGAAGTCGGGGCCGATGAGCGAGTTTCCGCATTTGATGTTGCTGCCGAGGTCCGGCAGGGCGCGCCGGTGAAATAGCTCAAACTGCTTGGTAATGCTCTCTTGCGATTCGCCTTCGAGCACCTTCAGGAGCAAGGAGAGCTTCGTCACCTCCACGGCTTGCGCGTCAATATCCACGCCGAAAATGTTGTTGAGCAAGATGCGTTTGCGCTCGTCGGTGGTCAGCCGCCAAGATCCGCCCGGTCCCTGATAGATCGGCGGGTTCTTCAGATTTCCGGTTTCAGATTTCAAGTTATCGAGATACCAGTCCCGGTGCCAGTCGAGAAGGAACTGAAACGCCTCGATGTGAAATGAGCCGGAGCCGCAAGCCATGTCGCAGAAGCGGAGCTTCGCGACTTGGTGGGGCGTCTTGCCTTCCAGCAGCGGCCCGATAGTCTGCCGCACAATGGTTTTTGTGATGAAGTCGGGCGTATAGAACACCCCGCCCGCCTTGCGGACTTCGGGCTTCTCCTCAACCTTCGCCTGGTGGCCGGCGGTGAGGCGGATCACCTTGCCCAGGAACCGCTCGTACACCTGGCCCAGGATGTCAGCGGATAAGACGGAAAACTCGTAGGGGCTTTCCGGGTAGTAAAGATTGGTGAAAATGTCCTTCAACACCTTGTCGTCTATCGTCAGTGTCAACGTCAGCTCATCCGGCGGCTCCGCCGCCGCACTATTTTTTGCGAAGCAAAAAATACCGGAGTTGTAGCGCTCGTCGGCCCGCTGGAAAAACTCGCAGAGCCGGCGATAAACCCGCTCGCCGTTTTGCAGCGTCATCAACCGGCCGTACGGTTCAATGCCCCGGTCTTCGCAGATCCGCAGGAAGATGATGCGGTCAATCGTGGCCTGCACGGCGAAATTCAACTCCCGTTGGGACAAGGCCGGATTGCGCAAGGCGATATTCCGGGCGAGGAAGTCGCGCCAGCGTTCAATCTCCTCTAGGAATGCGTCGTCAACGCTGGCTGTCCCGCGTTTGCCTTTGGTGCCCTCGGCGAACCTGTCGAACGAGCCTTTTAGGACGGCATCGCGGGAGAAAATCGCGGCGATCTCGTCCCACTTCTCGGCGTACTGCTCGCACGTCAGATACAGCACGCGCCCGACGGCCGCGGCGTCGTTCTTGCCCGGTTTGATGCGGCAGTCGTAGACCGCGAATTCCTCGAAGTCGGTCAAGATGCTCAGGGGCAGTTTGGCGGACCAGCCATAGCGCCGGAGCTGGTACGCCGGGTGCGGCGCGTCCTTGATGTTCACGGACGGTTTCTTGCACTCGACGAAAAACTTGCGGGCTCCGCCGATGCGGAAACAGGAATCCGGGGCCTCGGTCGCGCCGCCAATCTTCAAGGCGTCTTCGTGGATCACGTCCTTGTAAGCTTCCGCGTAGCCCTGCTCGTTGTGGACATCCCAGCCCAGCGCCTTGAAAAACGGGTCAATGAACTCAACGCGGATCGGGATCTCTTTGTATTGGTCGGATTGATACGATTCGCGCTGTTGGGCGAAGCGTTCCAGCAATCGCAGAATTTCTATCGGCGCCGCCATTCAGTTGAACTCCGCAAACGTGCTGACGATAGCAAAAAACACGGCAAAATCGAGCCTTTCCGGTTCCAGAATAATGGTCAATACCCCCCCCTTGCGCCTCGGCCTTCGGACTTCGGTTCCTTCCAGAGGAAGGACTTTCAGCTTCAGACTGTCGCCTGCCTTTAGCCTCACGCCTCCGGCCGCTGGGCCTTGAGCCGGAAGGCGTGCGGCAGCAGTTCGCCCAGGGTGAATTGCTCCGCCTGCCGCATCTGGCCGCGGCGCGCGACGATCACGGGCGCATCGGCCTTGGCGAATTCCGCCAGCACCTGCCGGCACGCGCCGCACGGATAGGGTGCGTCCGGCCCGTCGGCGACCACGGCCACCGCCCGGATGCGCCGGGCGCCGGCGGCCAGGGCCGCGCCCACGGCCACGCGCTCGGCGCAGAGCGTAAGGCCGTAGGATGCATTCTCCACGTTGCAGCCGGCGTAGATCTTGCCGCCGTCCGTCAGCACGGCCGCGCCGACGCGGTAGTGCGAATAGGGCGCGTGGGCGTTGCGCTGGGCGCGCTCCGCCGCGTCAAGCAACCGGGTGCGTTGGGCTGAGTTCATGCGGTAGCTCCTTCCAGAATTGCTCCAATACGGCGCGCAGCTTCGGCAGCAGCGCGCGGGTCGTTTCCATCACATCTTCGTGTGTCAGCGGGCGCGGCTGCAGCCCCGCCGCGCGGTTGGCAATGCAAGAAATGCCCGCCACGCGCAGCCCGGCGGCGCGCGCCAGGAGCGCCTCCGGCACGGTGGACATGCCAACCGCGTCCGCGCCCAGGCCGCGCAGCATCCGCACTTCCGCCGGCGTCTCGTAGGTCGGGCCCGTCACCGCCGCATACACGCCGCAGCGTACGGGCAGGTGCAGGGTTTGGAAGATGCGCTCCAGCCGCTGCCCGAGCCGGAGGCAATAGACCTGCGACAGGTCCGGGAACCGCGGTCCCCAGGCCGGATCGTGCGGCCCGATGAGCGGGTGGTCGCCCATCAGGTTGAGGTGGTCGGTAATGATCATCAGGTCGCCGGCGTCCAGGTCCGGGTGCAAGCCTCCGGCGGCGTTGGTCAGGACCAGCAGCTCCGCGCCGAGCTGCCGGAGCAGAAACACCGGCAGCGCGACCGGCGTCCAGTCGGCGCCCTCGTAGAAATGCCGGCGGCCCTGAAACACCAGCGTTTCCACGCCGCCGCAGGCGGCCCAGCACAGGCGGCCGGCGTGGCCGTCCACCGCGGCGGCGCCCAGGCCGGGCAGCTCGGCATAGGCCAGGGTGTCGCGCACCTGAAAGGCCTCGAGGGCCCCGTCCCAGCCGGAGCCGAGGATGAGGCCGGCCCGCGGCCGGACTTGCGGCCAGCGCTGGCGGACCTGTTCGACGGCCTGGCGCAACAGGGCCTGGTCCATGGTCATAGGCTGATCTCCTCGCGGATCAGCGGCAGCGGCGGCGGTGCGGCCGCCGGGGTGATGCGGAAGGCGGTCTCCAACTGCGCGCGCGCCGCCGCGAGCCTCCGCTCATCGTTGGCGTGGAGCACGGCCAGCGGCTGGCCCTGTGCGACCGGTTGGCCGATCTTGACCAGATCCGCCACGCCAACGGCGTGATCCACCGCGTCGGTTGTTTTAGTCCGGCCCGCGCCGAGCAGCAGGCACGCCCGGCCGATGTGCTCCGCGTCCGCCGCGGCGACAAAGCCGCTGGCCGGCGCCGGTAGCGGTTCCTGCAGGCGCGCGCGCGGCAGGCGGTCCGGATGCACCAGCGTCGCCACATCGCCGCCGTGCAGCCGGACCATGTCCAGAAACTTCCGCCACGCCGCGCCGGACTCGAGCTGGCGGGCCAGCATCGCGCCCGCCTCCGCGGCGCTCCGGGCCACGCCGGCCAGAAGCAGCATGCGCTCCGCCAGAGCCAGCGTGACTTCCATCAGGTCATCCGGTCCGCAGCCCTGGAGCGCCGCAACCGTTTCGACGATTTCCAGCGCGTTGCCGACGGCGCGGCCCAGCGGCTGGTCCATACTGGTGATCAGCGCGGTCATCTGCTTGCCCATCTGCCGGCCGACGTGCACCAGGCTGTGCGCGAGCTCGCGGGCGGTCTCCGGCGTCGGCATGAACGCGCCGCGGCCGCATTTGACGTCCAGGACGAGACCGTCCACGCCCGCCGCCAGTTTCTTGCTCAGGATGCTGGCGGTGATCAGCGGTATCGAGGGCACGGTGCCGGTGACGTCGCGCAGCGCGTACAGTTTCCGGTCCGCCGGCGCGAGCCGTTCCGTCTGGCCGACGATCGAGCAGCCGCAGGCCGCCACAATATGCAGGAATTCCGCGGTGGCGAGCTGGGTGCGATAGCCGGGAATGGACTCCAGTTTGTCGAGCGTCCCTCCGGTGATGCCCAGCCCGCGGCCGGAGATCATCGGCACGGCCACCCCACAGCAGGCGACCAGCGGCGCGAGGATCAGCGAAACCTTGTCGCCAATGCCGCCGGTGGAATGCTTGTCGATTTTCGGCGCCGCGATGGACGCGGTGTCCAGCACGTCGCCGGAGCGCAGCATGGCCTCGGTCAGCGCGGCGGTCTCGTCGGCCGACAAGCCGCGGAAATAGATCGCCATGGCCAGCGCAGCCATCTGGTAATCGGGGATCGTGCCGCGGGTGAAACCCTGGATGAACTCCCGGATCTCGTCGTCCGTCAGCGCGTCCCCATTGCGCTTCTTTTCGATGATCCACTGGGGAAGCATGCCGGCAGCTTAGGGCGGCTGGCGGAGCGTGTCAATCCAAGCGCCATCAGTTGTCCGAGCGCGGGGAGACGTGCACGCTGCCGGGCACTAGATCTTCTGGCCGCATTCCGGGCAGAATTTGGAGCCGGCCGGGAGCTGCGCCGCGCATTGGGGACAGACGGGCTGGACGGCCAGCGGGGTGCCGCACTCGGGACAGAATTTCGCGCCTTTGGTTTCCGCCCCGCACTGGGGGCAGACCAGTTGGCGGTCACGCTTCACGTCCAGTTTCTTGCCGCGCTGAATGCCTTCGAGCGCCGCTTTCTCGCCGGCGGCATAGACCTCACCCGACGCCTTGGCCGCCTCGATCTCCACCTCGGCCGACGGCGCGCAACTCAGGCACAGACCCTTGTCGGCGTTCCAGCACTTGGCGCACAGATGGTGCGTACAGCGCGCGCAGCGGTGAAAATGCGTCTGCGCCTGGGCGATGGCTGCCGCCAGGGCTTCGTCATGCGCCTCGCCATAGCCGGTCTCGACCACGCTGTCGGTGGCCGATCCGATTTCCTTCAGCACGCCGCCGAACATGCCGGCGGCCTTGTCGAGCCAGCCGGCTGCGCGTCCCCGCTTGAACGGCACAAAGGCCGTGCGGAATTTGTCGCTGCAGCGTTCGCAGTGGAACTCGAACTGGAAGCCGGCGTTGGTGCCGGATTTGACGGAAAGATCCTGGAAATTGTCGCTGAAATTCATCTCGCTCATCGTGGCACTCCCCGGGCCGCCGGCCAGCAGGCCCGTCTGCGACGAACGTTGCAGAAATGTTTCTTGCGTTCAAGCCGAAAGCCGGCCATCCCGCGTCCTTGACGCGCCATCCGCGGCTTGCTATACAAGCCGAAACCATGAGGGCTCCCATGATGAACTCCAAAACCTTGCTCGGCCTGCTGGGCGTCCTGCTGGCCGCCGGCGTGCACGCGCAAACGCTCGAGTCCATGCCCGCCGATCCTTATTTTGCCCATTTCCAGCCGGTCAAGGCGCCCCCGCCCGCCGGCTTGGTGCTCAAGCCGGGGGATCGCCTCGCGATCTGCGGCGATTCGATCACCGAGCAGCGGATGTATTCGCAGATCATGGAGACTTATTTGACCGTCTGCGTGCCTGACCTGGGGATCACGGTGCGCCAGTTTGGCTGGAGCGGCGAAACGGCGCCCGGCTTTTTGGAGCGCATGACCAACGACTGCCTGCGCTTCAAACCGACCATCGCCACGACCTGCTACGGCATGAATGACCACGGCTATGGCGCTTACACGCCGGAGATCGGCGCTCTTTACCGCCAGGCCTCCACGGCCATCGTGCAGGCCTTCAAAGCCCACGGCGCCCGCGTCATTCAAGGCTCGCCCGGCTGCGTCAGTCAGAAAGCCGAAGCGTTGAATCTCAACCTGTGCACGCTCCGCAACATCGGCATCGAAATTGCCGCCGCCGAGAAGGTTGGTTTTGCCGATGTATTCTGGCCGATGTTCACGGCGGAGTTTGCCGCCCATCAACAGTACGCCACCAACTATTGGATCGCCGGCGGCGACGGCGTGCACCCGGGTTGGGCCGGCCATCTGGCCATGGCGTACGCGTTTCTCAAAGCGCTCGGCTTGCATGGCGACCTCGGCACGTTCACGGTGGATCTAAAGGCGAACAAGGCGGACGTGTCGGCGGGCCACGAACTGCTCGCGCTGAAGGACGGGGCTGTCACCATCCAGAGCCGCCGCTATCCGTTTTGCGCCACGGGCGCGACCAATGCGGACAACAGCGTCCGCTCCGGCATGACGCTGGTGCCGTTCAACCAGGCGTTGAACCGTTTGATCCTGATCGTGAAAAACGGCCCGGCGTCCGGCTGCACGATCACGTGGGGCCCGGCGTCCAGGACCTACTCCGCCGCGGAGCTGGCCCAAGGGGTGAACCTCGCGAACGATTTCGAGGTGAATCCGTTCAGTGAGGCTTTCCGGAAGGTGGAGGAGGCCGTGGCGGCCAAGCAAAACTACGAAACGCGCCAGATCAAGGACATGCTCCACAGCCCGGAATTCCAGCAATACGGCGCGGACGTGGTGGCCCTCACGGAAAAGGTGCGGACGCCCCTGGCCAGGAACATCAAGACCGCGTTCGTACCCGTCACCCACACGATCCAGATCACGCCGCTGTAACGGCGCGATTAATAACGGGTTCAAAATGAAATTAACCCATGAAATGGGGACACGGTCGAAGGCCGCCGCCATCCGTCGGGCGGCCCGGCTGCGTCTCGGGGCCTGGCTCGACCGTCCCACTATGGCCAAGACCGATGCAGCCGCGGTGCTGACCACATGAGTTTCCGCTTTCGCTTGCCCTGAACACGGGCCGGATGTACATATCTGGCCATGACAAAACCAAGCATCGTCGCGGCGGTCCAGTCCGGCCGCATCCTGGTGTCGGACGGCGCGTGGGGCACCTTCCTGCAGCAGAAAGGCCTGCTGCCGGGCGAATGTCCTGAGCTGTGGTGCCTGACGCACTGCGCGGCAGTGCTGGACATCGCCCGCAGCTATATCGCCGCCGGCGCGGACCTGATCGAGTCCAACAGCTTCGGCGGCACGGCGTTCAAGCTCCGGCACTACGGCTTGGCGGAGCGCGTCGCGGAGATCAATACGGCCGCGGCGGCCCTTTCCCGTGAAGCGGCCGGCGCGGATCGGTGGGTCATCGCCTCGGTCGGTCCCACCGGCCAGATGACGGCGATGGGCGATGTGACCGAGGAGGATTTCTACCACGCCTTCCGGGAGCAGGCGGTGGCGCTGGCGGCCGGCGGCGCGGACGCGCTGTGCATCGAGACGATGAGCGCGCTGGACGAGGCCGCGGCAGCGGTGCGCGCCGCGCGCGAACATACTTCTTGTGAAGTACTGTGCACGTTCACGTTCGAGCGGACCCGGCAGGGTGGGTACCGGACCATGATGGGCGTTTCCCCGACGGCCGCCGCCCAGGCGGCGTTGGCGGCCGGCGCGCACATCATCGGCGCCAACTGCGGCAATGGCCTGGCAGGCATGCTCCCCATTGTGCGGGAAATGCGCGCTGCGGCACCCGGGACGCCGATACTGGTGCACGCCAACGCCGGCCTGCCGAAGAACGTCAACGGCGTGGACGTCTTCCCCGAAACGCCGGCCGAGATGGCGGCGCAGGTGCCGGCGCTGGTCGCCGCGGGCGCCAATATCATCGGCGGCTGCTGCGGCACGACGCCCGCGCACATCGCGGCGCTCCGCCGCGCCGTGGATGGATTGCGGGGCTAGCGGAGCGGCGGGCTCCTCGAAATTACTCCGGCCGCGGCGGGCCGCGCTGCAGGCCGAACTTGGCATACGCACGCGCGGTGGCCACGCGGCCCTGCGGCGTGCGCTGGAGGTAACCCTCCATGATCAGGTACGGCTCGTAGACCTCCTCGATCGTGTCCGCCTCCTCGCCCACCGAGACCGCCAGCGAACTGACGCCCACCGGCCCGCCGGCAAACTTGTGCAGGATCGTTTCGAGGATGCGCTTGTCCATCTCGTCGAGCCCGTGCTCGTCAATGTCGAGCATGGCCAGCGCCCGATCGGCCACGGCGCGGGTGATCTTGTTGTCCGCCTTGACCTGTGCGAAGTCGCGGACCCAGCGCAGCAGGCTGTTGGCGATGCGCGGCGTGCCCCGGGCGCGCCGGGCAATCTCGCGCGCGCCGGCCTCGTCCACGTCCACGTTCAGAATGCGCGCCGAGCGCGCGATGATCGCCTGCAGATCCGCCGCGTCGTAATAATCCAGCCGCGCGGTCAGCCCGAAACGCGAGCGCAGCGGCGCGGTCAGCAGCCCGCTGCGCGTCGTCGCGCCCACCAGCGTGAAGCGCGGCAGGTTCAACCGGACGCTGCGCGCGTGCGGGCCCTGGTCAATCATGATATCCAGGACGAAGTCCTCCATCGCCGAATAGAGATATTCCTCCACCGCCTTCTGCATCCGGTGGATTTCGTCAATGAAGATCACATCGCCACGCTCCAGGCTGGTCAGCAGGCCCGCAAGATCGCCGGGCTTGTCAATGACCGGGCCGCTGGTCGCCTTGAGGTTGGCGCCCATGGCTTCGGCGAGGATGTGGGCCAGCGTGGTCTTGCCCAGCCCCGGCGGGCCGGAGAGCAGGACGTGGTCGAGCACGTCGCCGCGGCCCTTCGCCGCCTCGACGAACAGTTCCAGCCGCGCGCGTACCTTGCGCTGCCCGACGAAGTCCGCGAACCGCGCCGGGCGCAGGGTGATGTCGAACTCCGGATCCTTCTTGTTCAACGTCTCGCTGACGAAATGCTCGGTCATTTGAAAAAGTGTACCCGGTTGCCGGGATATTGGAAGCCGGAGTTTTGGTCAGCCCGCCAGCGCGGCGCGGACGACCTCCTCGACCGTGGCGGCGGGTTTCAACCGCGGCAGGATGCTGCGGAGGCGCCGCTGGGCGTCGGCCTGCTTATAGCCCAGGGAGATCAGCGCCAGCAGCGCGTCGCGGGTGCGCAGGTCGTGGGCCGACGGTTCCGCCGCCCCGGCGACGGCCGCCAGCGCCTCGCCGGTGGACAGCTTGTCGCGCAGTTCGACCACCATGCGCTCCGCCGTCTTCTTGCCGATGCCGGAGATGGAGCTGAGCCGCTTGACGTCGCCCGCGACCACGGCGGTCTTGAGCTCGCGAACGCTCAGACCGCTCAAGGCGCTGAGCGCGGTCTTGGGGCCGATGCCGTTGATGCCGAGCAGCAGCTCGAACAGCTCGCGCTCGGCCGCGCCGGCAAAGCCAAAGAGGCGGTGGTCGTCCTCGCGGATGCAATCGTAGATCAGCAGCCGGCAGGGTTGTTGCTCCGCGGGCAGCCGGTCGAAGCTGCTCAGTGGCAGAAAAACCTCGTAGCCCACGCCGTGGACGTTCAGCACGACGCGCGTCGGCTGCTTTTCCACGAGGAGTCCTTCGAGAAAGGTGATCATAAGAGAGACCTGAGACTTGAAACCTGAAACCTGAGACCTGAGGCTTGAAAGCTGAACCCTGAACCCTACGCTCTGGCGATTGAGCGCTCATTTCCCCACCGGTTCCAGAACCTGGCCGCGCTGGACGGTGCCCTGCAGCAGGACGGCATGGGCGGATTGCGCCAGGACGACCTGCACGCGAATGCGGCCGACCACGCGGCCGGCACTGGCCTCGATGACGTTGCCGGTGACCGGATCGGTGACACGCCGCGGCAGGTCATGGACCAGGAACTCGTCGCCGACCTTGAGATTCACATTCACGCCGCCGTTGATCACCACCGCCGGCCCGGCGCCCGCCTGGCCGGCCTCGGCTACGCGCGGCGACCAATAGGTGATCGGCAGCGCCGCCAGGATCCGGCCCGCGGCGCGGTCAATCGCCCGTTCCGTCGCCTTGCCCAGCGGCGTGCGGAAAAAGCTGTCGCCGCCGAAGCTGACGTGCTTGTAGGTGACCTCCGCGCCGCCGCCGCCCGAGGAGACGGTGCCATCGGACTTAATCGAGGCCATGACCTCGCCGTTTTCCACGTCATAGACCTTGATGGTGATGGCGACGCGGGCGCGGCTGCCGCGGCCGAAGACCCGCAGGAAGGAGGACCAAAAGCCGCCGGACGATTCCTCGATGACGGTGAAATCCGTGATCGTGCCGCGCAGGAGGTATTGCGCGTTCTTGAGCCGGCCGCGCTCGGCACGGCCTTCCTTGCGGAAGAGTTCCTCGCCCTGGCGCGCGATTTCGCCGACCACGTCGCCCAGGTGCTGCCGCTCGATGACCACCACCTGGCGGGTTTCCATGAGGCGCGCGACGAGCAGGTCCGCCATGCCGCCGCTGAGATTCCACTGGCCGGCCCAGCTCGCGCGGTTTTCAAAGTCCATCACGGCCACCACCGGCGGCACCTCGCGGCCGGGGCGGAAGGGATACAACGGGGTGCCGTCCGCCGCGCGGCGCGGCGTCCGGCAGGCGGAGAGCCCGCCGCACAGCCCCGGCAGGAGCAGCAGAAATCCAAGACGCCGCAGCATCATGCGTGGATGGTAAAGCGCCGCACGCGGCCGGTCAAGCCCGGCGGAAGTTCCCGCCGGCCGACCGACCATGGTCAGCTCTGGCCGGCCGGCTTTCCCGCGGCGGGGGGCGGTGCGCTGGCGACCGGAGCTTCCGGCGTCGCCGCGGGCGCTTCCGCCGGCGCGGGTGTGGCCACCGCGGCCGCAGCCTCCACGGCTTTCGCCGGGGCGTGTTTTCTCGGCGCCTTGTGAGCCTTCGCCGGCGCTTCCGTCTTGACGGCTTTGGCCGGCGCCTCGCCCCGGGCCGTCTTGTTGGCCAGCGCTTTGGCCTTGGCCACTTTGGCGGTCTGTTTGAGCCGTTTCCAGCGGCGCAAACGGGCTTTTCGTTTTACGCGAACTCGCAGTTGTTGTCCCATGGCCGGAGAGTGTAGCAGAAAGGCAGCGGTGACGTCAAGCTCGCGACAGCGCCCCATTACTCGCGAGGCATGTTTTTGCTGCGCGCTGCGGCGGTGTCTGCGGTTGTGGCCAAAGCGGGGCCGGAATCGGTATCGGAATCGAAAAGGGATCCGGGCGACGCCGTTTACTCGCCCGCCTTGATCATCTGATTGTCTTTGAAGAGACCCGTATGCTTCCGTCCGTCCGCCGCGATGAAGGTGCCGTGGCCTTCCATCCGCGCGTCCACAAAATCGCCTTCATAGCGACTGCCGTCCAGGAAGGTCATGACGCCCTGGCCCGTCAGGCTGCCTTCCTTGAAATCACCCGCGTACGTGACTCCGTTGATAAAGACCATCACGCCCCGGCCGTGCATTCGGTTGTTGCTGAAGGCGCCCTCATACTTGTCGCCGTTGGCATAGACATAGGCGCCGGTGAGCGGCCACTGCTTGCGGTGCAGGCCCTGGAAGATGTCGCCGTTCTCGAAAATCTTGACGCCCGGCCCTTCGTAGATGCCTTCCTTGAATTCATCGACATAGGTGTGCAGGCCTTTGCGCCGGATGACCCCATGGCCGTCCAGCCGGTCGTTCTTCCAGTGGCCGTCGTAGAGGTTGCCATTGGCCCAGAGATAAAGCCCCTCGCCGTCGCGCAGCCCGGCCTTGAAGTCACCCACAAACCGGTCGCCGCTGGGAAACGTCCGGACGCCCTTGCCCTCCGCCTGGCCGTCCACAAAAACACCTTCGGTCCGGGTGCCGTTTTTCTCGGTCAACACGCCCCGGCCGTGCGGCTTGCCTTGCGCCACCTGGCCCTGGTACGTGGCGCCGTCGGGCAGCGCCAGCTTCTCGACCGCCGGACTGGACGTGCCCACCGTCCCTCCGATCATCCACAACGCCAGCAGGAACCTGTTCATGAGCTCATCCGCCTTTCCGCGCCTGGTCCGCGCCCTGGTTGCCCCCGACATCCATACGGCGCTGGTTATAGCGACGACCCGGTGGGGGTCAAGGTCTTTCTCAACCGGCCGAGGTTTCGGAGTTGCCTTGGTACTATATTTTTCTGTAATTTCACGTCGTGAGCAATAAGGGTAACAGCCCGGGGCGCCCGCCCAAGTTCAACGAGGCGCGCCGGCCCGTCACGGTGACCCTGCCGGAGCGCACCCTCCAACAACTGGCCGCCATTCATGGCGATCGTGCGCGGGCCATCGTCAAGGCGGCGGCAACCACCACGCGGGTGCGCTCGGGGAAGGCCCCGCCGGTCGAGGTCGTGGAAGCGTTTTCCGGGCAGTCGGTGATTGTGATCGGACCGAGCCGGAGCCTGCGGCAAATCGACTGGTTGCGGTTGGTGGAAATAGCCCCGTCCCGGTTCTTGCTGGTCGTTCCCACCGGGACTGCGATGGAAACGCTGGAAGTCGCCGTTGGCGATCTGCTCGAAAATCTGCCACTGTCCGAGACCTATGAGCGCGGCCTGCTGTCTGAATTGCACCAGATCTTGCGCCTGCGTCGCCGCCAGCAGGCTGTGACCAAGGCGGAGATTCTTTTGCTGCGGCCTGGAACGGATCCATGCCCCAAGGCCTCCCGTTAGCCGCCCGTTCCGCCCCACACCAGGCGCAGACCAGCGGATGGCCGGTGTTACGTGTCAAGTTGTCAGCGGTACGGCTGGAGTCCTGCGGGCGAGTGCGACGGCCGGCCCTGCTCACGGCTGCTTTATCCCTTTATAACCCCCTCCCATGACACTTATTTAAGTGCGTGACAGGGGGGCCTCTTTCTTCTGAAATGTCCTGGTTGCCCGTGATGCGGACGTGGCTGCTGCGGACGTATAAGTGAAAAATAAGGAAATAATGAAGATGAAGCGCATGTGGACCCTAGTGGGCGTTTGGACGGTCGTGTTGTTACTCGCCTGCGGCTGCGAACAGAACGGCAGCGATTCCGAGCTGTCGAATTCATCCACCAATTCCGTCGCCAGCACCAACTCGGCGGCGGCGGACAGCCATTTCCCCGACGGCCTGCATCCCGACAGCGCCGCCAGCGGCACCATTGCCTCGCTGTTCAATGACCACATCAGCGCCTCCCCCGGCGGGATCGGCGCTAACGATCCCAACACGGTGGTCTGCCTCGGGGATAGCATCACGGCTGCTGGATATCCGGGTCAACTGGCCGCGATGTCCGGCAAGAACGTGATCAACCAAGGCGTGGGCGGCGAAGAAAGCAGCGGCGGCGCCGCCCGGGTCGCGGGGGTGCTGGCAACGTATCACCCGGCCTACCTGTGCATCCTCTATGGCGCCAACGACGTGATTGGCCATGACGATCCCGGTCAGACGATCGCCAACCTACAGGCCATCATCAGCGCCGCGCGAGCCAATAACACCATCCCGATCATCGCCACGCTGACCCCCATGTCCGGCAACTATGCCCAATTCGCCGCGGACGCGCTGAACCTCAGCGACCTGATTCGCGCCATGGCGTCCAGCACTTCCACGCCCCTGGCGGATCTGGAGGCGGCGTTCTAGGACGGCCACCATGCGCTCATTACCTATGTCCGGATTATTCATGGCCATCGCCGTGGCCTGGATGGCAGGCTGCTCTTCTCCGCCCAATCGGCCCAACAAGCAATTGTTGTTTATCGGGTTGACGCGACATTGGAGCAACCTGGACCCGGATCGAAGTGCAACGCTGGTGAAGCACTATGGCGCGCACGGCAGATCGTACGAATTGCTGGAACTGGAGCCTGCCGGGCTCGGCCGAGCGGACATGTGGAAATATCTGGCCGGCTATGATCAGGATGGGAAACATGTCGCCGGGCAGATCGACAAACTAATCCCTTACATCAAGGCCGACCGGAAATATGGGCTGATCTCCAAGGTGTATTTTTGGAATACGAATGCCCGCAAGGAAGACTGCCTGACCGTGGACCAATTCAAGCAATTGATAGATTTGTTCGAGCGGAAAATCGGCTGGCAGGGCGTCATGTGCCTCTTCATGAATGAAAACGACGACAACACGCCGGCCGCTACAAGAAACCAGGTCACGTCCTATGGCTTAAGCAAACTGCAGGCTGGGTATAGGATTTCTAACGAAGGAAATCCAGCGACGGATTTTGCCGAATATCATCCCCAGCACCTGGGTTCCTCGCCCGGACCGGGCAAGTGGTCGACGATCATAGCGCCCGATTGCGGGACCACCCTGCAAGCGCTGTATATCGGGGGAATCGGCGGCCCGGATCCAAAACCGGACTTGGCGGCTTGGAAAGCGTTCGTCCAAGCCCTGTGGGAGCAGGGTAAAACCGTGGATTGTTATAATTTTGACACGGAGTTGCGCGAAGAATGGGTGAGCGTATGTTGCGAGGCTGCTGGATTGAATAAATGACGATGGCTGGTCGGACTTTGCACAACCGTCACCGCGCGTGGGGATGTTACCGTGGCGGCTGGACAGGCCATTGGTCGCTGGGGACGACCTTTTGCAGCGTACGATGCAATTCAGCGGCAATGCGCGTCAATCCGGGCTGGTATTCGGGCGGCACGGGTTGGGGCACCACATGTTCCTGGGGATACAGATCGAAGTGAATGCCGTCGGGCGCGAAGTAGCGGTCGCACTCCGGCCCGGCGAACAGGGTGGCCAGATCCAGCAGGACCGCGTCATGCTAGCGCGCCTCGGCCCGCGTGAACTCTACATATTGGTCATGGATCTGCTCCGCCTTGGCCACGGACTCGGCGTAGCGCTTGTGCACCAGTTCTTCCATCAGGCCCCGACGCGGTATTCCTCCGGCGGCACGCGCAGTTCCGCTGGGATTTCGTTCCCGAGGGCAACGGTCCTTCTTCAATCTGCCATCTTAAATCATCCATCATCCATTGCTTAAATCCGGCCCTTGCTCGACGGCACGTCGCGGACGCGCGGATCCAGCGCCACGGCCGGCCGCAGGGCGCGGGCCACGCCCTTGAAGACCGACTCCCAGGCGTGGTGCGGCTCGCTGCCGTAAAGCTGGTGGATGTGCAGATTCATCCGCGCCTCGGTGACGAACGCGCGGAAAAATTCCTCCAGCAGCCCGAGGTCGAACTCGAGGATTTTCTTCTTTCGGCAGGCCATCTGCAGCACCAGGAACGGCCGGCCGCCGAGGTCCAGCGCCACCTGGCTCAGCGTCTCGTCCATCGGCAGCAGGCACCAGCCGTAACGGCCGATGCTCCGGCGGTCCCCCAGCGCGTGGTTCAGCGTCGCGCCCAGCGCCAGGCCGAGGTCCTCGACGGTGTGGTGATAGTCCACGGCCAGGTCGCCCTTGGCGCGGATCGCCACATCCATCGAGCTGTGCTTGGCGAGCAGTTCCAGCATGTGGTTGAGGAACGGCAGGCCCGTCGCGATGGCGGCGGTCCCCGAGCCGTCGAGGTTGAGCTGCACCGCGATGTTCGTTTCCTTCGTGGTCCGCTGGATGCTGGCAATGCGTTTTTTCATGGACCCCCCCACCCTTGGTTAATGGACAGCATAGACCGACCGGACCGCTGTGGCAACCTGGAATAGGCCGGATAAATGCATTTCCCTCCGCGGCCGGATTCTGTTACCACCACGGCCATGCAGCGTCGGGGTATCATCGCCCTGCTGGCGCTAGGTCTGCCGGCGGCGGCTTGGGCGGCTGGGCCGGGCGCAGGCGCGGCGGCGCCGGGCGGCGTGCCCGTCGCCTTTGTGCTGTTCGGATTGACGCTGCTCGGCGTGGCGGTCTTCCACCACCGCACCTTCGAGGTGGCGCTGACCGGGCTGGTCGTTGTCACGGGCTACCAGTTGCTGTTCACGGATTTCGACCTGCCGCGGCACTTGTCGGCCGAATGGCGGCTGCTGCTGAACCTCTTCGGGTTGCTGCTCGGGTTTGCGATCCTCGCAAAGCATTTTCAGGAGACGCACATCCCCCGGCTGCTGCCGCGCTGGCTGCCCGCCGGCTGGCCGGGCGGTTTCGTCCTGCTCGCCGCCGTGTTCGTCATGGCCACGTTCATGGACAACATCGCCGCCGCGATGATCGGCGGCACGATCGCCGCGTCGCTGTATCAGCGCCGGGTGCGGATCGGCTTTCTCGCCGCCATCGCCGCCGCGGCCAACGCCGGGGGCGCCTTCAGCGTGCTGGGCAACACGACGTCCACCATGATGTGGATTGACGGCGTGGCGGCGCTGGATATTCTGCGCGCCATCGTCGGGTCGGCGGTCGGCCTGCTGACTTTCGGCCTGTGCGCCGCGATCCAGCAGCAGCGCCACCAGCCCATGGTGCCCGGCGGCCCGGCGGACATCCGCGTGGACCGCGGCCGCGTGGTCATCGTCCTGCTCATTCCGGCACTGGCGGTGGTTGCCAATCTCAAGCTGGATTTCCCCGCCCTCGGCGTCTGGGCCGCCATTCTGGTGGGCGCGACCTTCCGACGCACGCCGTGGGTCGAGGTCCGGCGGGCGCTGAAGGGCAGCCTGTTCCTGCTGGCGCTGGTGTTCACCGCCTCGCTGATGCCCGTCAAGGAACTGCCGCCGGTCTCCTGGCGCAGCGTCTTTCTCATCGGCTGCCTCTCAGCCGTCTTCGACAACATCCCGCTGACCAAACTCGCGCTCGACCAGGGCGGCTACGACTGGGCGCTGGCCTCCTATGCCATCGGCTGCGGCGGTTCGATGATCTGGTTCGGCTCCTCCGCCGGCGTCGCGCTGTGCAACGAATATCCCCACGCGCGCAACGTGGTCGCCTGGGTGCGCGACGGCTGGCACGTCATCCTGGGCTACACGCTCGGCTTCTTCGCCCTGCTCTGGCTCTGCGGTTGGCATCCCCAGCCGCCGCACAAAGCCCCCGCTGCCGGTCTGCCCGCCAGCCTCACGGCGCACGCCGCGCCCGCACGCGGCACGCCGGAAAGCCACTCAGGCGTTTTACAAGAACTGCCGGCGCGGCGCCCGGTAATTTTTTGTAACCTTTCAGGGCCACCCCGCGACTACCTCAACGAGTGCCGGCCCGATGACCGGGCCGGAGCTCTGAACAAACAACGGGAGAATGACCGATGAAGAAAGCAGTATGGTTGGTGGTATTAGTGGCGTTTGCCGGGTTTGGTCTGCTGCAGACCGTGTTGGCTCAAGACACCAACACCGCTCCGAAGCATGCGCGGCCCGAGATGAAGACCTTCAAAGGTACCATCGCGGTGTCTGGCGAAACCAAGACACTCAAGACGGCGGATGGTGATTACGTCCTCAAGTCCCGCGATCCCAAGGCGCTCGAGGCGTACACGGATGGCCAGAAGGTCGAGATCAAGGGCTTCAGCCGGGACAAGGATGGCGTGAAGACCCTGTACGTGCCTGGTCCGCGTGGCGAAGGGAAGCGTGGCAAGAAGGCTGACAAGCCGGCGGCTCCGGCGACCGAATAAGTTGCCCGTCCAGCAGTTGAAAATCGGCAGGTCCTCCAAGGCCTGCCGTTTTTCTTTGCCTGCCGGCGCTTTCCATCCCATGCGCGCCGTGCCGGTCGGCTCCGCGGCGCCCGGCTACCGGGACATGAACTGATCCGCGAACGCCTTGGCCGAGAGCGGCTGGCCGGTGGCGGCTTCGACATACGTGCGCCAGGAGAGCGTCAGGCCGGGGGCGAAGACCTTTTCCTTGAAGTACGTTCCGACCTTTCGGTCGCCGGTGAGGTGGAGCAAGTCGCCGGGCTTGAGGTGGCGCTCGGCGCGGAGCTTCGCGTAGATCTGCGAGGCAAAAAGTTCGCCGAGCATGTAGTTGTGGTAGTAAACCGGCGCCGAGACGATGTGGATCTTGGCGGCGTAGTCGGGCTCGTTGCGCTGCGAGTCCGGGGTGAGTAACTGGTACTTCGCCTTGAGCTCCCACCAGAGCCTGTTCAGATCCTGCTCGGGATTCTCGTACATCGCCTTTTCGAAGCGCAACATCACCTGGGTCCAGCGCGAGAAGATCACCTGTTCGAGCTTGAGCGCCTTCAGCGCGGTCTCGGCCAGCGGGGCGACTTCCTCGGGTTTCACGCCGAGGTTGTCGCTGAGCCACGCGGCGTCCTTGGACTGCCGGCCGAAGAACATGGCCACCCCCTCGGTCACGAAGATGTGCGCCGCGTCGCGGAGCAGGTAGGGGAGCTGGCGGTCGGTGTATTTGCTGTACACCCCATGGCCAAGCTCGTGCAGGAGCGTCCCCATCCACAGCTCGTTGCTCGCGAGATTCTGCAGCGTGCGGACGTCCCCCTCGCGATCGATGTCGGTGCAGAAGGCGTGCGGGCTCTTGCCGGGTTTTTCATAGAGGTCCGACCGGGCGAGGATGTCGGCGACGTTGAGGCCGAGACTGTCATAGAATTTCCGGCCGAGGTCCGCGATGTTCCGGCCTTGGTAGAGTCGGTCAAGATTGACCGGGTAGATCTGCGGCGCCTCCTGGAAGAAAAGGTCCTGGTAATTCCAGGGGCGGAGGTCGGCGACGTTGACGCCGAAGCGTTTGGCCATCGCCGCGTCCACCTCGGCCTTGAGGTCTTTGAAGATCCCGGCGGTGTCGGCGTCGAGCTGATCGAACAGTTGGATGAGCTCGGCGCCGTCGAATTCCTGGATGGCGAGCTGGAGGGCGTGGTAGTTGGCGTACCCGACCGCCCGCGCGCTCTGGTTGCGCAAGGTCACGAGTTCCCGCAGCTTCGGCTCGATGCGCTTCCCGACCGCCTGATAGGCCTTCCAGGCCGCCTCGACCTCGGCGTTGCTGGTCGAGGTACGGAGAATCAAGCGGATCTCGTTTTCGGTGACTTTCCGGCCGTTCATCTCCCCGCGGTAGGTGTTGAACAACTGGTCGATCTGGTTGGCGAGCTCGGTCATCCGGTCGAGGAGCTTGGTGTCGACCTGGTAGCCGAGGTGGTTCAGGTAAAGGACGTCGAGCTGCCGGTGGAGCAGCGGATCCCGCACGGTGCCGGCCGCGCGCCAACCCTTGAGCCGGGCGAACGCCGCCGGGTCGGCATAGAGCCGGTTCACCTGCATCTCGAGGGCCATGCGCTTCTTGAAGTCCTCGTCCTTGCCGGAGATGGACGAGGTCCACCACGCGAGCGCGGTGGCCTTGTTGAGCGGCTGGAATTTCTTGAGGAACCCGTCGCGCCACTGCGCGAACGCCGCCTCGTCCTGCGTCCGCGCGCCCATCCGGGCCGGCGCGGGCCGGTCCCGCCCGGTGTAGACGCCCCACGCTGCGCAGCCGCCCGTCACGAGCGCGGCCGCCAGGACGGCGATCCTCAGAACTCTGGTCTTCATGCTGAACCTGCTTCTTTCCGAGTATTTCCCTGTGACGAAAACGGCCGGCCCAAAGCCTGTGCTGCGCGGCCGGACGGCACCTATACGGCAGCCGGCGACGCGGTGCAAGGATATACATGCCGCGACACGATACACGCCGGGCTGGTCCCCCCAGGCGGGTCCTCTTCAAGGCTGGTCCCCTTCGCACTTGCTTTTTGCGCGGTGTCGGTTATGAAACAGCCCATGCAGCGCAGTGCGGCAAGCCGGCGGCAGCTCCTGGGCGCCCTGACCAGCGTCGTCGGCTTGTCCTGCGCCGGGCCGGCCGCGGGCGCAACCTCCGGGCCGGCGTTGACGCCCGGCGCCGAGGCCAGCGTCCCGTTGCTGGCGGGTACGCACATGCTGGTGTTCCTGCCGTCGAACTACCGGCCGGAAGTCAAGTGGCCGGTGATTTTCTTCTATCACGGCCAGAACGGTTCGCCGACGACCAGCTGGATCCGCCAGCACACCGACGAGCGCGACTACATTGTCGTGGGCCTGCCCTACCTCACGCCCGAAGGCGATCAGCCGGAGCCCGAGTTTGCCAACCGCGAGCTGCCCAATCTCCGCGCCGCGCGCCAGTGGCTCGCCGGGCACGCCAGCACGGACGAAACGCGCGTCTATCTCGGCGGCGTCAGCAAGGGCGGCTGGGCCGCGAGCCGGCTGGGCGAGCCGGAGCTGCCGCGCCTCGCCGGACTGATCATGGTGCTCGCCGGCCGCAGCTATCCCTGCGCCACCGCGCCGGGGGGCGCCGCCTACCGCGGCAAGCCGCTCTACGTCGGCGACGGCGAGACGGACAACAACATGCGGCCCGCCCGGCAGGCGGTGATGTTCTTCCAGCGGCAGGGCGCGCAGGTGACGTTCGAGGAATACCCCGGCCTCGGCCATGCCCTGCCGCCGGAGGCGCCGCGGCTGCGCACCTGGCTGCTCGCGCAGCACCGCTACGCCACCCGTACGACCGCGGCGCAGGCGGAACTCGGTCCGTGGTTCACCAACGCCGTGGCCGCTGCCCGGGCCGCGGGCGAGGTCAGCGAAAAATTCCGCCTGGCCCTCGAACTCGCGCGCGATCCGCGGCTCTATTATTGCGGCCCGCCGGCCGGCGCCGCCGTCCAAAGCCTGCTGCAGGAAGCCGCCGCGCGCTCGCCGGCCCGGGAGGAATGGAACGCGGAGACCACCTACTGGAACTTGCTTTGGAAAGTGGCCACCCTGCGTACGCCGGATGAGTTGCGCGCCACGCGCGACGGCTTCCAGCAGTTGAACGCAACCTGCCCCAACACCCGCTGGGGCCGGCTCGCCGCCGCAGATTACCGCGCCCTCGCCGATGCTTACGACCGCACCCTGGCGGCCAGAAGCAATCCCACCAACAGCACGAGCCGCTCCGGCGTCAATGCCCGCGGCATCCCGGTGCCACGCTGGTCGGGCAACAAGATCATCTTTGATCGCTGAGCCGCCCGCCGGCGGCCGCCCTGGTGCGTAAAGAGCCAACTGCTCAGGATGCCGATGCCGGCGCCGGCGCCAACATCGTGCCAGTAATGATGCTCACTTTCCACACGGCTGTAGCCGGTGAAGGCGGCCAGGGCGTAGGCGGGCGCACCGTAGGTCCAACCGTAACGCTCGCGCAGGAACTCGGCGGAGGCAAAGGTTACGGCGGCATGACCCGAGGGGAACGAGTCATGGCCAACGTTGTCGGGCCGGTTTTCGTAGATGGTATTTTTTAGCGTGAGGACGGTAAGGCCTTGCGCCGCAAAGGCGCCGGCGAATCGCAGGGTCCCCTCCCAATCCTCGTGGCTCAACGTCACCCCTGCCGCCGTCACGGGCAGGACCTATTGCAGCACATCGCCCGCGGCCGCGATGCCATCAGCCTGAGCCCGCCCTGCTCCCAGCAGTAGCGTTAGCATCAGCCAGCCAGCGCCGGTTTTCATGCCAGGACTCATGCTCGCACGCGATTTATGCGGATGGCAGAGCTTCGCGCGGAATATCGCAAGCGCAACGGAAGGGTATCGCTGTTTTGGGCTAAGAATAAGTTCTGTTTTTGAATACACTTGACACAGTAACGAAAAAGTGTAAGTGTTTTATCATAAACATTATACAAATAATGGCGCCCCCAACCGGATTCGAACCGATGTTCCCAGGATGAGAACCTGGTGTCCTGGGCCTCTAGACGATGGGGGCCGGACCGGTCGGGGAAAATACTCCTTTGCCGTTCCGCCGTCAATCACAGGGTCTGCAGGTTAAGCGTGGCCTCGGTGAGCGCCTCGGTGGCATGCCGGATGGCGTCAAGAAAACGCCCGCCCATGGCGCCGTCAATCACGCGATGGTCGAAGGTGAAGCTGAGGTACAACTGATCGCGGATGACGATCTGGCCGTCGACCACCACCGGCGCCTTGACCACGGCGCCCATGCCGAGGATGGCCACCTGCGGCTGGTTGATGATCGGCGTGCCGATGATGCTGCCGAAGGCGCCGAAGTTGGAAATGGTGAAGGTGCCGCCTTCGACGTCCGCGCGCGTGAGCTCGCGTTGTCGCGCCAGGGCGATGAGCCGGCTCAGATCCTGCGTAATTTCGGGGAAGCTCTTGCGGTCGGCATGCTGAACGACCGGCACCACGAGGCTTTCGTCGGGCAGGGCCACCGCGCAGCCGATGTTGATGTCGCGGCGCAGGACCAGGTTGGTGCCGACCACGGAGGCGTTGATGGTCGGGAAGTCGTGCAGGACGCGGGACGTGACGAACAGCATGATCCCCGTGTAGGTCAGCTTGGCGCGGTAGCGGGCCTCGAATTCCTGCTTGATGCGGTTGCGGAGCTCGACGAGATGGGTGACGTCCACCACGTGCACCATGGTGACGTGCGCGCTGGTGTGGATGGACTGGACCAGGTGGTCGGCGATGGTGCGCCGGATCGAATTCATGGGCAGGACCCGGCCCAGCGACTCCAGGTCCTGCGGCGTGAGGTCCGCCTTGCCGATTTCGGCCCGGACCGAGGCCGCGCCGATCGGCCGGCGGGAGAGATAATGCAGCAGGTCGCTTTTGGTGACGCGGCTGCCGCGGCCGGTGCCGGGGATGGAGTCCAATTCCTGCATGGAGAGGTCGTTCATCATGGCCAGACGCATGACGTAGGGCGAGAAACGGTCGCGGTTGATTTCCGGCAGCTCGATGCTGGGTAGCAGGCGGGCGGCCCGGGGTGGATCGGTCATGGCGGATGTCGCACCGGCGGGCGCGGCGGCGGCGGCGGGCGGTGCGGGGGTCGTGCCGACCTCGTCCGGCCCTTCCACTTCGAGCATGCCGATGACCTCGCCGGTGGCCGCGCGCTCGCCGGCCTGCTTGAGACAGGCGGCCAGCACACCGGCGGCGGGGCTTTCGATCTCCGCGTTGGTTTTGTCGGTCTCAATCTCCAGCAGGGCTTCGTCCGCCCGGATCCGGTCGCCCACGTTCTTCTTCCAGGCAATGACGGTGCCCTCGGCAACGCTCTGGCCCATCTGCGGCATGACAATCGGCACGCGTTTGATCATGGCGGCATCCTCAATAATCCAACAGTTCCAGCAGCGCGGCATGGATGGTGTCGGCGCCGGGCCGGTAGGCCCGTTCAAGTTCCGGCGCGAACGGCACGGGTACATCCGGCGCCGTCAGCCGCACCACCGGCGCGTCGAGCAGGTGAAAGGCGCGCTCGGCCACGAGCGCTGCCAGCTCCGCGCCAAAGCCGCCGGTGCGCCAGCCTTCATGGACAATCAGTACGCGGTTGGTCGCGGCGACCGCCGCCAGGACGGCGTCCGCGTCGAGGGGTTTGAGGGTGCGCAGGTCGAGCACCATCACGGTGCCGGCGCCCTCCTGCTCCACCTGCTCCGCCGCGCGCAGCGCCTCGTGCACCATGGCGCCGTAGGTCAGCACGACGGCGTCGCTCCCCGGCCGGCAGACCTGGGCCACGCCCAGCGGGATGGGTTCCCAGTCAGCCGGCAGCCACTCTTTAACGTGGCGGTAAAGATACTTGTTCTCCAGGAAGATCACCGGATTTGGATCCAGGGCGGCGGACACCAGCAACGCGCGGGCATCCGCGGGGAACGCCGGATAAACCACCTTCACGCCGGGCATGTGGCAGAAGAACGCCTCCAGCTCCTCCGAGTGAAAGGGTCCGCCGCAGATGCCGCCGCCGCAGGGCGCGCGCACGGTCATGGGCACAGCCACCCCGGTGCGGTAATGCATCGTGCCGGCGTTGTTCAGCAGTTGATGCACCGCCGTCATGCCGAAATCCACGAACTGCAGTTCCACGATCGGCCGCAGCCCCTGCGTCGCCATGCCGATGGCCGCACCGAAGATGGCGGACTCGCAGATGGGCGTGTCGAAGACGCGCGCCTCGCCGAACTCCTGCTGCAAGCCGAGCGTCGCCTTGAAGGCGCCGCCGAACGCGCCGATATCCTCGCCGAAGAGCACGACCTCCGGCCGCTCGCGCAACAGGCGACGCAGGCCTTGGTTGATGGCTTCCACCAGCGTCGTTTCAGCCAGCGGCATACACACCCTCCGTCAAGGTCGCCGGATCCGGCGGCGGTTCGGCCAGCGCCTGCTGGCACGCCGCGTCCACTTCCGCCTGGCAGACCTGCTCCAGGCGGGCAACCTCCGCCGCCGTCAGCGCGCCGTCGGCGATCACCCGCGCGCGGGCCAGATCCAGCGGATCCCGCGCGGTAAACCGCTCCAGCAGGTCGCGCGGCACGTAGGAAAAATCGTCATGCGCGCCATGGCCACGCATACGCATGGTGTCGCAGACCAGCAGGACGGGCCGCGGCCGCGCCCGCAACTGGTCCACCAGCCCGCGGACCAGCCGGTAAAGGTCCACCGCCTCATTGCCGTCCGCGGCCAGGCCCTCGATGCCGTAGCCCACCGCGCGATCGGCGAGGTTCCGGCAGCGGAACTGCCGCGTGATCGGCGTTGAATAGGCAAACTGGTTGTTTTCGATCACGAAGATCACCGGCACGTCGAAGACCGCCGCGAAATTCACCGCCTCGTGAAAATCGCCCGTGCTGGTCGCGCCGTCGCCCAAGTAGGCAAAGCCCACCGCCGGCCGTCCCTGCCGCCGGCGCGCCATGACCGCGCCCGTGACCACCGGCAGCATCGCGCCGAGGTGGGAAATCATGGGATACACCCCGCGCGCCAGGCAGCCGTAATGCACGTTCCCATCGCGCCCCTTCATCGGCCCCGTGACGCGGCCGAGGCAATGGCGGAAAATGTCCAGCACCGGTTCGCCGCGGCCGATGTGCACCGACATGTCGCGGATCAGCGGCGCATACAGATCGTCCGGCCCGCCGGCCGCCGCCGTCGCCGCGCCAATCGCCTCCTGGCCGCGGCTGATGTACACCCCGCCCGAAATCCGGCCCTGGTGATACAGCCGCACCAGCCGCTCCTCGGTCAGTTGCGTCAGCAGCATGCACCGCAACAGGGTGCTGCCGGGCAGCGCCGCCTGAGCGGATCGGCTCCGGGCCGCCGCCGGCGGGGTCGCTTTCGTCTGCTTACGGGACATGATGTGAAAAGTTTATACGCCAGCCGGCGTGGCTTGGCAATCCTCCCTTGCAGCCCTAGACTCGTCCGCAAGGTCCCTTGCTTACGTGGTTGACGCCAGGCAAGATGTGCAGGCGGCTGTCACCGCCTTGACTGTGATTTCGCTTTGCACTTGCCACTTTGCACTTTCTGCCTGGCCCGGCCGCGGATTGACAGACCGGTCGGGAAGTGCTTTATTCCCGCCACGCAGCCTAAATCAACCTGCCTTCCTGCGGGTTGATGCGGAGGATCCGAACGCCACGGCGCGCGTCGGGGCCGGGGCGCACGGCGGTGGGCAACCACCGGCCGCGGTCACTTCCAGGACCGAGCCCGTCAGCTAACTCCGTCGGCACAATGGAAGGGCGATCCGCTTGCTCCCGCCGTCGCGGGAGGACCTCTGATCACCCGTTCGATGGACAGCCGGGGAATGATCCCGGTCGGCCTTTATCTGTAGCCATACTGCGGGCGGGAGTTTGGTCATGACACTCGTCGAGAAGTCGAAACGGTTGCTCTTCGGACAGCCGCGGGACATCAAAGACCCGCAGTTGTTTCACAAGCTTTCGTTGATCGCGTTCCTCGCGTGGGTCGGTTTGGGCGCGGACGGCTTGAGTTCCTCGGCCTATGGTCCCGACGAGGCGTTCCGCGCGCTCGGCGCCCACACCTACCTGGCCGTCTTTCTGGCGCTGGCCACCGCGCTGACGGTCTTTATCATCTCGTATGCCTACAGCCGGATCATCGAGCATTTCCCCTCGGGCGGCGGCGGTTACGTGGTTGCGTCCAAATTGCTGGGGCCGGCGGCCGGCGTGGTGTCCGGCGGCGCGCTGCTGGTGGATTACGTCCTGACCATCACGGTGTCCATTGCCTCGGGCGCGGATCAGATTTTCAGCATGCTGCCCATGGCCTGGCATGCCTGGAAGCTGCCGATCGAGGCGCTGGCGATCGTGCTGCTGGTGATCCTGAACATCCGCGGCGTGAAGGAATCGGTGAGCATCCTGATTCCGGTGTTCCTGGTGTTCCTCGTCACCCATGCCGTGGTGTTGCTGAGCACGCTGGCCCTGCATGCCCGGGACATCCCGGTGGTATCCGCGCAGGTGGCGGGCGGGTTGCGCGCCGGGTTTTCCACCCTGGGCTTGGGCGGGCTGTTGCTGTTGTTCGCCCGGGCCTACTCGCGCGGTGCCGGCACCTACACCGGCATCGAGGCCGTCTCCAACGGCCTGGCGATCATGCGCGAGCCGCGCGTGGCCACCGGCAAACGCACGATGCTCTACCTCGCCGCCTCCCTGGCCTTTACCGCCGGCGGCATACTCCTCTGCTACCTGCTCCTTGACGTCCGTCCGGAGCCGGGCAAAACGCTCAACGCCGTGATGCTGGAACGCCTGCCGCTGGGCCGCTGGTTTGTCGGGCTGACCCTCGCGGCGGAGGCGGCGCTGTTGTTCGTGGCGGCGCAGACCGGCTTCATTGACGGTCCGCGGGTGATGGCCAACATGGCGCTGGACTCCTGGCTGCCGCGGCGCTTCAGCTCGCTGTCGGAGCGCCTGACCATGCACTATGGCATCATGCTCATGGGCGCGGCCGCCGTGCTCACGCTGTTCTACACGCGGGGCTCGATTGACCGCCTCGTGACCATGTACTCGATCAACGTCTTCGTCACGTTCTCGCTGACGCAGCTCGGCATGTGCCGGTTCTGGCTGCGCGAGCGCCATCAGCGCCCGCAATGGCGGCGCGCGCTGCCCCTGCACGGGGTCGGGCTGCTGCTGTGCGTCTCCATTCTGGCGCTGGTGGTGATTGAGAAATTCATGGAGGGCGCCTGGATGACGATCCTCGTCACCGCCGGCTTGGTGACCCTCTGCGCGCTGATCCGGCGGCACTATCGCAAGGTGGCCGCCAAGCTGGCGGCGCTATCGAAGACATTGAGCGATCTGCCGGGCGACGCGCCCACGGCGGCCGCGCTGGCGGCGCCCGATCCGCGCCAGCCAACCGCCGTGCTGCTGGTCGGCGGCTACGGCGGCCTCGGCATCCACTCCCTGCTGGCCATCTTCCGCCAATTCCCCGGTTTCTATAAACAGGCGGTGTTTGTGTCCGTGGCCGTGGTGGACTCCGGCACCTTCAAGGGCGCCGAGGAACTGGAGCACCTCAAGGTCGAGACGCAGCAGTCGCTCGACAAGTACGTCGCGCTGGCCCGCGGCTTCGGCCTGGCCGCCGTCAGTTTCATGGCGGAAGGCACCGACCCGCTCGCAAGCATCGAGACCCTGTGCCTGCAGATCAGCCGGCAATTTCCCCGCGCGACGTATTTCGCCGGCAAGCTGATCTTCCGCAAGGACACCTGGTACCAGCGGCTGCTGCACAACGAAACCGCCACTGCCATCCAGCGCCGCCTGCAGTGGGAGGGCTTGCCGACGGTGATCCTGCCCGTCCGCGTCCGGGAATAGCCCGCCCGCGCCGGGTTGTAGATCAGACCGATTCTTCCCCGGAGCGGAATGTGTAAACATTCCGGTAGCGCCCGGAACCGCTACTGCTCCGTCGCCTCTTCCGTGTAAATCCGTCCTGCCTCATAGGCGGGATCCGTGGCAAAACTTCTGCCTTTTTGTCCGCATCCGTAATCCGTCCATGGTTAAAAAACCAGGAGAAGAAATTTTCACGCCAAGACGCCAAGTCGCGAAGTCGTGGTACAGGGGGCAGTCCTGCGAATAGCGAATAAGCATTTTCCGCGTGCGCGGGACGTGCTTATGGAACAGCGTGTGGCGTAGTGTCGGCGGCTACTGGCCGACAACGGCAAGGGCACCTGAAGACCAGCTCAGGCTGTGACGCGGTGGACGCGGGCGGCGGTATCGCGCTGCACGGTGCGGGCGTAACGGAACGACGGCAAGCCGAACAGCATCGCATAGTAGTAGTGACCGGGCTGCAACTCCATGGACGCCTTGAGGTCCGGCAGTAGTTCCAGTGTCATTTTAGCCATGCCGCACCAGACCGCGCCGAGGCCGGCGCTCTGGGCCAGAAGATCAAAGCAGGCCAGGGCCAGGCTGACATCCTCCGCCGGGCAGACGGCTTCCGGGGCGGCGGAGACGACCAGCAGGTGCGGAGCGCCGCGAAAGATCAGGTCCACCCCCTGCTCGAACCAGGCCGGCACCGCCTGCAGCAGATAGGCAAACTGCGCCGGCACGCGCCCGGCCTTTTCCGCCGCGGCCAGCCCGTTCAGGGCCCTGAGGCGAAACTGCTGCATGACGGCCTTGTCAGCAATCACGGAGAACGTCAGGGCCCTCCGGTTGACGCCGCTGGGGGCATTGGCGAGCGCCGCCAGCAACTGTTCCAGCAGGGCGGGGTCCACATTCTCATCGCGGTAGCGCCGTACGCTCCGCCGGCCGCGCACGAGGGTGATCATCTGCTCCAGGTCCGGAAAGGAGCCGGCCGTCAGTGGACGGCTGCGGGCCGGATCGCGTCCGAAGATGGAAACCGCGGCCGGGGGACAAACCGCCAGACAGTGTTGGCACTGGATGCACCGCTCTTCGTTCTCCGGCCGGATGAAAGGCACGGCCGCGCCCGTCTGCTCAATGATCCGCGACGGACAATCGAAAACACACTGGCCGCATCGGGTGCACTTGGCATCATCAACGCTAAACTGCAGCATGGCGGTTCCTCCGTGCCCTTACCGGTTCACCGCCCGCAGGGCTTGTTGCGGATAGCGTTCCCCAGCGGTGGCGCGTGGCGCAAAAACCTTCTCCAGCCTCGCCAGGTCGGTCTGACTCAGTTGGAGAGCCAGTGCCTTGACATTCTGTTCAAGATACGGGCGGCGTTTCGTGCCGGGAATCGGCACAATGTCCGTCCCCTGCGCCAGCACCCACGCCAGCGCCACCTGACTCGCGGTGCCTTGTTTTTCCCGCGCGATGGCTTCCACTTCCCGGACCAGGGATAAATTCTTCTGGAAATTATCGCCTTGAAACCGCGGGTGGTAGCGCCGGTAATCGTCGGCCGGCAGATCCTCGTACGTCCGGAAGCGTCCCGTCAGGAAGCCCCGGCCCAGCGGACTGTAGGCGACAAAGCCTATGCCCAATTCGCGACAGGTATCCAGGATTTCGCCTTCGGGGTCGCGCGTCCACAGCGAATACTCCGTCTGCAGGGCCGTGATGGGGTGCATCCGGTGCGCGCGGCGGAGGGTGGCCGGAGAGGCCTCCGATAAGCCGAGGTAACGGACCTTGCCCGCTTTTACGAGCGCGGCCATGGCGCCCACGGTGTCCTCGATCGGCGTGGCCGGATCCACGCGATGCTGGTAGTAGAGATCAATCGCCTCGACCTGCAGGCGGCGCAGACTGGCCTCGCAGCACGCCGTCACGTAAGCCGGCGTGCCGTTGACGCCCAGAAAAGCGCCGTCGGCGCCACGCACGTTGCCAAACTTTGTGGCGAGTACGACGCGGTCCCGTTTGCCGGCCAGCGCCCGGCCGACCAGTTCTTCGTTGCGGCCCAGACCATACATGTCGGCGGTATCCAGAAAGTCGATGCCGAGGTCCAGCGCGCGGTGCAGGGTGGCGATGGATTCGGCGTCATCGCGTCCACTGTAGAACTCGGACATACCCATGCAGCCCAACCCAAGGGCTGAAACTTT
>CAIQIC010000409.1 GCA_903871765.1 uncultured Lentisphaerota bacterium | reverse complement strand
TGCCCGGTCCAGCGCACGCTGCAGGTGCCCGCGCCCAGCGTGCTGGCGGGCGACGCCGAGCCCCAATCAAAGTTTACGGATGGGTCTATCCGTGTCGCCTGCGGCGCGGTGAAATCCTTGTTGTCGTAATAATACCCCTTCAGCCCGGTGCCGCCGGTGCCCACGAGCAGGTTCACCGTCGTGGGCGGCGATTCAGTTAGACTGTCGGTGACCGTGAACGTGAAGCGGTCCAGGCCTTGATAGCTTTTTGCGGGGGTATAGGTCAGGTTGGGCGGCGTGCCCCTGAGGGTGCCGTGCGCCGGTTGGGTCGCAACCTTGTAGGTCACCTTGTCCGACCGGCAAGAGGAGCCGGCCAGGGTGATCACCTTGGCCGTGTTGGGCGGGGTGACCAGGATTTGCGGGCTGGCGACCGGCAGCGCGTTGACCAGTGTCGGCGCATTGGTGGCGGCTTCAATCGCGTCAATGGTCTTTATGATCGTGGGGGCATTGTTGTCGCCCGGAGGCCAGGCAGCGCGGTAGGTATACAAAACCGGAAGCGCCCGCCTGGCCGCCTCGCCATAACCCGGCAGGCTGTTGAGGGCACTCCCGCCCAACTGACCCCAATAGGTCACATTCCCGAGGCTGATGTCGATACCTTCATCAATCTTGTGTTTCGACAGAGCCTGCATGGCCGCCCCAACCGGCCCGGCGGTGAACATCCGGTCACACGGCCCTTCCGTTCGCGCATCCATGAAAAGATCCGGGGCCAGTGCCACCACGTCCGCCAGCGTTAGCCGGTCCTGCACAAAGCCGCTCAGGATATTGCGCCACATGCCGGCGGGTTGTTTGATGCCGGCCCGGACCGCCGGATAGAGCAGGTTCTTGTCGGCCTTGATGGTGTCGCCTCCCAAATGATGAAACAGCGTCTCGGCGAGGTAGCCGTTGGCGATTTGCAGGGGATCGTTCCAATTGAATCCGGCCTCGAACGGATAGGTGGGCGCGACATTCTTGACAAATGCCCCCAACATGTTTGACACGGCCGGGGCGGCCGCCACGTTGATCTGACCCAGCGCCTTGGCGGCTTTAGCGCGCACCCAGATGTCGGGGTCCGAGAGCCGGCGGGTCAGCGCGGGCACCGCGCTGTTAGCTTTCATGCAGCCCAGGGCCGTGCAAGCCGCCTCGCGTTGGTTGGCATCGGCGGGATTTTCCGCCATGGTGATGAGCATCGGGATCAGGGACGGCAGGTCCGCGGTGCGCAGACTCAACTCGGTGGCGGCATTGAAGCGCACGATCGGATCCCATTCGCCCAGGGCGGCGACCAATTGTTCCTTGGTATAGCCGCCGCAGCGCCCGGTGAATTCCGCGGCCCAGACGGCATTGGTCACCGCCTTGGAAGGCAGTTGGTTGGCCGGGGTCACATGCTTCCCGGTAATGCAAAGTTTTTTCAGGGGCAGGGCGGCGTGCAGGAGATAATAGGCGGTCGGGTTGCCCCAGTAGGTATAACTATCATCCCAGTAGTCCTTGCCCATGCCAGGGGCCCACTGCTCGCCGCCTTCATACACAAATGAACCGTCACAACGGCGTCTCATATCCCGGTCCCAGCGCACTTGTTTGAGGTATTCCGACGCCGCTTGCGGGCCGCCCATGGCGGCGCCCAACGCCGTCCACAGGTAGCTGAACCCCTGCCCGGTATGCCCGTACTGCTCGCCCTTGTATCCCGACAAGGCCATCCGCGTGAAGTACTCCGTCTGCACAGGCTTATCGCCCATGCAAGCGAACAGGACCGCGGCCAGCCCGTCTTTGCCGTTGCTGCAGTGATCATAATACGTCCGGCTCTGCCCCTGGAGTTGGTGCTCGCCGTAATACGGCTGATGTTCGCCGTAGGGAATAGACCCGCGATTGACATAGTAGCCGAAGAAATTGGCGGCCCGCGCAATGGCCGGATCGATCTCCGGACTTTTCACGCCGGTCTTCTTGCCCAGCACAATCGTGAGCTGGGCTGCCAGGCCGGCCTGATTCACCGGCCCGTACCAACTGATTGAGCCATGGGTGCCGCCGGTCTGCCAGCCGCCGGGCGGCGCGACCGTCGAAAACCCGTGGCCGGCCGTGCCGAACATGCTCGTGTGTTTGGCCGCGTAGATGACATATTCGCTGAGTCCGTGAAACACCTCGGCGTCGTTGGTCAACATGTAGTATTCTGCTAGAAAAATGCTGTTATAACAATTCCAGGCGTCAACCCCGTTGCGCTCCAGGTCAAGATCCATCGGCGCGAGCGAGCGGGCATAAGTCTGCAACATCGGCAGGTACTCGGGGTTGCCGGTTGCCAGCAAGGCCAGCGCGCTGATGGCCCCCGACCCGTCGTTACCCCCCCACCCGTTTTTCAATATCTTTTGTTGGAGACTCTTGGCGGCGTTGGTCATGATTCGCGCGGTCTTGGGACAAGCGTAGGGTGCCGTGTCGGAGTAGGCGCCCATGACGGGCAGGGTGATGGACACATCGGTGGTGACCCCCGCGCGCCAGCGCTTGAGCTTCAGCATGCCGTTGCCGGCCTCGGCGGCGCCGATCGCCCGGCCCAGGCTCTTGCGGGCATCGCCGGTGAAGAGCGGGACGGCACCGCCGCCCGCACTCGCGCCCAGAATCACGTCGTC
>CAIQIC010000408.1 GCA_903871765.1 uncultured Lentisphaerota bacterium | reverse complement strand
GGCGGGCGGGCAGGCCGGCGGGGTGGGGTGGGGGGGGCAGGAGGGGGGGAGGGGCGCGCGGAGGGCGGCGGTGTTGGCGGCATTTCCGCAACAGGACGATTGGCGCAAGTTTGGGGAAGCTTATGTGATCTTCGACACGAAACTATATCCTGAATCCAGCCGGCCAATCGAAGTCGTATCCTGCGATGTGCAATTCCAAGGCGCGCTGCCATCGTGGCAGTTTGACAATTCCCTGATTCGCTGGCTCTATGTGGATCCTTTCGCGGAATACCCGTCGGCTCTCCGGGTGATGGCAAACAGGTGCTACACTCCTTGGAATGGATCGGAGAATCCGAGAAAGAAACTGGCGGGCGACGGGATGAGCTGCGGCATGGATTTCGAATGGGTGTATTAACATGAAAATCACTACATGGCAGATTGCAGCAAATAATATCCTTCGTCAGCAAGGTTTACGTCCCCGCGCAGCCCGCGACCAGTCCTTCACCATCCTTATCGCAAGCCTCATGCTGGCTGCGGGGTTGCTGTGCCTTCCTGCTGCGAGGGCGGCGGATGAACTGCCGCCGGCGGGTGATGTCTGGGCCACCAACTGGTTTGGCGTGTCCAAGGGCGAGCCGATCTATTCCGGCTGGATGATCGTCAAGGGCCGCTATATTGACGCGCCCTATATTGTGGAGCAGAGGGGTTATGGCATTTTTGTCAACGATCTCTTGGTGGAGTATGCCGTGCAACCGAAGACCGTTTTTGCACCAAAGCAAGAACCTATTCCGCCCGCCAATATTGACCCCGGTTATCCGACTGATTTGACCAAAACCAATACCGGGAGCCAAGCCATGGTACATGGTATTTCTTCAATGAAGAAAAGATATTTAAGGCAAAAGTTTACCAACGACGAAGAATATGTGGAACATCTTAAACAGTATTATGAAAGCCTGCCCTGCGTTGCCTCGGCAATAATTGAGGGAAGTGGTTCTACAGCAGAAATATTAATCACAGATTATTATGGTAAGAAAAGTTATCTTGGAACGACCTGTAGCTTTGAAGCCCCACGGCCTTATACACGTGAGAATATGCAGAAGTCGTGTGGTTTCCACAAATCGAACCTTGAAGACTATTTGAAGCAAGGTTTCATGGTAACCAGCTATGGGCCTGGTATCTTCCATCAAGAAGGCGCGCCGGGCGCAGACGAGCGGTGGCGGGCGATTTTTGCGGCACTGGAAAGCTCGCTCTCGCCGGAGGAGAAGTTCAATCGCTTGAAAGCTCTGGGCTATTTCTCAGGCAGCGATACCGCCGGCTGGGCCATCGCGCTGTTTCGCGATTTCCTGATCAATTTTCAAGGTTCGGCGCAGATGCACCAGCGCTTGAACGGCGATGACACCTGGAAGGATGAAGCCCGCAAAAAGCTTAGCTCGGCGACAGGCGGAGCCACAAAGGCCAGCGCGCCACTCGCGCTATCCGTGGCGCCTCCACCCGCAGCACCGCAAACGAGCGAAGACCAAAACGCATCGAATCAACCGCCTCCACCCGGATCTCCGCCTCCGTCGCACACTGCGCATTGGCCGCGGATCGCGATTGGCGCGGCACTGATCCTCGCCGCCTTGGGTGCCAGTGCATCCTGGGTCCGCCGCCGCTGAAGCAAAATGCTATTGCCGTGAAATGGGATAATGCTCAGAGAGTTGTACTTGTTCCGCCGCATGCCACCGGTCATGGGTCATGTGATCACCAGGCTGAGATAACGCCCGTCCTCTTCAAACAACAGCCCGCGTTCGCGCAGGAAGGCCAACTCGCGTTCCGCCTCCGGCACGGATAGATCCGGCACGCCGGCCGCCAATTCCGCCGCCGTCCGCGGCCGGTCCAGCAACGCCAGCACGGCCTGCGTCCGGGGGCTGAGGGCGTGCTGGCGGGCCGCGCCCGAGCGGCTGTCGTACACCAGCACCTGGCTCCCCTCGCGCACCAAACACAGCCGGGCCTCCAGCCGGTGGTCCTCGTTGAGCCAGCGGGTCCGCCAGCGGGCGATGGCGGCGTTGAGCTGCCGCAGCCGGTCGGCCAGGCGGTCCACATCCGCACGGGCGTCGTAAAATTTGACGGCCACCCGGGCCAGCGCGGCCGCGTCGAAAGGGAACGTCAGGCGGTAGTAATCCTCGGGGCGCAGGTCCAGGCCGTGGGCGCGGGCCTGCTCGAAGTATTCGCTGTAGCGGACGAAGCCCACCAGGCTGGCCGCCTGGGGCGGGTGGAGGTGCGTCCACAGCGGGATCGCGCGCAGGTAGCGCGCGCAAGTGGCCTCGTCTTCACCCGGAGCGTTGATCAGGAGGTTCCAGCCGACCTCCAGCGGAAACCGGCTGCAGTCCTTGAGAAAGCGCAGGTTCTGAAACGCCGTGGTGCCCTTGTGCATGCGCTGCAGCGTGGCGGTGCTGAGGCTTTCGATGCCCGGCTGCAGCACGGCGACTCCCGCCGCGCACAGCGTCTGCAGTTCTCCTGCGGAGAACTGGGGCCGCACCTCGTACTGGATCTTCAGGCCCGGCGGCGGCTGCAGCGCCGGCATCACGTCGGCCAGGTAATTTTTCGGCAGAATGGTGTCCACGCTCGCGAGCAAGACGCACCGCCCGGCGTAAGGAAACAGGGCCCGGATTTGCGCGAGTGCTCGTTCCGGGCTCATCGCCCGGTGCTTGAGCGATGGCCCGTTCAAACCGCAGAACGCGCACCGCTGATGTTCCCCCCACCAGCAGCCGCGGGAGGTTTCGAACAGCAGCACCGGTTTGATCTCGCCCCCCGGGAAGGCGCGTTCCAGGGAATCGAGGAAGGCGCTGTAATCCAGCGGCAACGGCGTGTTGATATCCAGCTCGGCGCCCAGGAGTTGATCGGCCGCCGGCTCCGGCGGCGCGCCGGCGGGCGCCGTGCGGCCGGCCCCGGACCATACTCCGGGTCGGAGTACGGCGTCCGGCAGGTGACCCGCGAGAAAACCGTCCAGGAAGTCCGGAAAGCTGACCAGCCCCGGCCCGGAGAAGAAGTAGTCCACGCAATCCACCTGCCGCGCGAATTCCAGCCCCATCTCGCCCGAGCAAGTGGCGCCGCCCATGAGGATGAGCAGGTTGGGCCGCAGCGCCTTGAGCCGCCGGGCCATCGCCAGCACGGCGGTGGTCTGCGCGAACAGCGCCGTGAACCCCACCACGTCGGCTGCCGTCATGTTGTACTTCGCGATCAAGCCGTCGAGCATGGCCTCTACGCCCGCCCGGTGGTCCATCAGGACCTCCCAGGCGTGCTGCGCAGCAGCATCGGCGCCGGCATAATAGCGCTCGAAATATTCAGCGGCGTTGTCGGGCGCGGCCGGGAAAGCGAACGGCCGGAAGAACCAGTCCCCGATGCCGGTCATGAAGCCCTGGTTGGACAGCACGTGCCGGTAAGCTTCCGGATCGCCGAGATACCGGGCGAAGTCATGATTCAGGTAGAGCGTCTCAACCTGGAGCCGCCCGGGGAAGCGGCGCTCCGCGACAGACTGTAGTTGGGTCAGGGCCAGGGAGGGGATCGCCGGCGCGGCAAAGGGCATGTTGACGAGCAGCACCCTGGGCGTTGCTCCCGTCATACGTACCCCAGGGGATCGTCCCGGGACCAGCCGCGGAACAACACCTGGCTGGAGCGGGGATGATACGGCAGGATGTCGGAATACCCCGGCACAATCACCTGGACGACAGGGAAGCCCAGCCGGGGGTCGGTTAGATCGGCGACGAGATAATCCGTACCCATCTGGCGGAAGATCGCGCGGGCCTGCTCGATTTCATCCAGGCCATCGGCCGGGGTCTGGCCCCGGTCAAACGGGAGCACGGCCCCGGCCTTGAGAAAATCCGCCTGCGGGTAGGAGATGAAACCGAACTTGAACAGGGTCAGGAAATGGTCGCTGTCGTCGCCCAGGCATTTCAGCCGCTGGTAATCCCCCTGCAGCGGTTCTTTCGTGTCCTGCGGCTTGCGTCCCTGCGCAAACTCGGTGAAGGCGCGCATGAGCGCCTCTTCGCGGTCGAACGCCGCGCCCACCTTGAGCTGGTGGTGGAACTGGAGGTCCCGGGGCACGTCGTGATTGACGAAGTACACGCCGACGCAGGGCCAGACGTCGCCGAAGGAAAAATCCTTGACCACGAACTCGACGTTGAGATCCCGGAGGGCGTCCATCTGCCGCCGGAGCACGGGATGCTGCACGGTGGCCAGATCGAAGGTGGGCATGACCAGCTTGTTCCGGAGCACGGTGATGGCGGCCCGGCGCTCGAAGACCTCCAGGGTGGCTTGCACGATTGCCTCTTCCATCTGATTGCCCGCCGCCAGACCATTGGTGCCGCTGATGCCGTGCAGATAAGCCAGCGGCACTTGCAGGGTCCGACCGGTCAGCAGGGACTCCGCATCCACCCAGTGCTGCGCCAGGTCTGAATTCTGGATCCGGCTGATGACCGGCGGCGTGGCCGTGGACACGTGCACCAGCAGGTCTTCGATCCGGAGCGGCTGCGCGATGTCCCGCTGGTGCGCCTTGACGTAACCGGGCAGGCGGGTCAAATCCCGGACGGCCAGCCGTTCGACGGTCTCCGCGAGGGCGCTGGCTTTGCAGAGCAGCGGGGAGATGCCCTTGCCCATGCTCTCGAAGTCCAGTTCCTCGATGACCACGGTGCCCCAATGCAGGCACTCCGCGGTTTGGTCGGGCACATACCGGTAGCGGTACAACGCGCCCAGCGCCGCCTCCAGCCGCCGCACGGTATCCTCCGGGGCGGCGCATTTTCCGTTTCCAACGAGGGGGCAAGGCTCCAGCTTCATTGTCAGCCTGCAGGATGTTTCGGCCGTTGCGACCACTACGCAACACGCGAAATAAAACGAAGATCAATCAGATGGCGAAAAAAATGCGGATGACAAGCGAACTTGCCATCCGCACTTTACAACCACTGTTCGGCTTGGTTCGCCCAACAGAGTTATTCCGACAGCTTCGAGATCAGCACGGGCGGAGCTGGCGGTTTCTTCGCTTCGGTCCGGGCCGCCGGGGTGCAGCAGCCGCCGGCAATCCACGTCTCAGCCGAGGAGACACTGCGGGGCGGGGCTGACGGAAGCTTGACCTGGTGGGGGGGCGGAACGAAACCGGCCTCGTCACTGCCATCGCCGCCGGCGAATGCCATACCGGCACACATCGTAAGCGCCAACGCTGGTATTGTATATTTCATGTTTAACTCCTTAATTCGACTGTTCAACGGTTACCGAGCTTATCTGCTTTCACTCTCTTAATGTTCGCTGGGTGGCAAAGGTTACAAACTTTTTTTTGCCCCGCCCGAAGCACCGCTTCACTGATATAATGTACAGCAACGGGAGAAGGTTACAACAAGAAAATGAAGGGCGAACGTCCCCGTGAGCCGTCCTCAATGCGTTATGGCGTAAAACAGGATGTTTTGCCCGAGCTTGAGCGCTTCTATGTCGTTGTAGCCCAACGCATAAGGACTCTGGAACATGTCCCAGCAACCAGCTATGCCGTACGGACTGTAGATCACCGCGTAATGGCCGCTGAGCTCAAGGCCCTCCAGCTTGGGCGCCATGATGGTCGTCCCCAGTTGGCTGGCCAGGGAAGGGGTCAGGCTGATCTGTTGTATGGCGTTGGGGGCCGTGAAAACATCCTGGGTTAGGGGGATGGGGGTGAGGTCCCGCTCCGGAAACACTTTCTTCAGGGTGGCGCGGAACGCCTGGTCGAAGCCCCGGCGGCCGCAGCAGGCCTCGGCAAACAGAAATCCGCCGCTCAACAAATACTTCCGCAACTGGCTTGTCTCCTCCGGGGTGAGCGAAAAATTTTCATGTCCGGTAATGTACAGCAGCGGCGCGTCGAAAATCTTGGGGTCGGACAGCCGCAGTTCCCGGATCCCGAGCTTGACCGGCACCTCCGTCCGCCGGTTGAAGGTCCGCAGCAGCACCAGGAGGGCGGCGGGCTTCGTCTTCCATTCGCCGTCATAGACGACCTGCCCCAGGAACAGTTTGTCGGCAAAGGTTTCGCGGTCGCTCGACGCCCCGCGGAGCACGGCCTGCGGATTTCCGCCGTGCATCGCCAGGGCATACGAACACAGGTTGAGGCCGAGCTTGACGGCATCCTCCGTGACATAGGCGGGATAACCGTCCTGCACTCGTTTTGCCCATCCGCCGGCGAGGCCCCACCGCGAGACGATGGCCAGCGTCCGGCAGTTGACGGTCACGCCCTCGAACCAGGGTTCGTCGCCGGTGTACCCATGGGCGGGGACGCCGGCGCCATACCGGACGTGGGCGAGATCGTAGCACGAGCGAAAAAGGGGATGATCGGAACTGAGGCGCTGGAGGCGGACATCCCGGAAAATAATGCCCAGTTCCCGCCGGGCGGAATCGTAAAACGGCTTGGAACCCAGTCCCGCATCGAACACCAGCAGGCCGCCCGCCAGCAGGAATTTGCGCAGCTTCGCCCGCTGCGCCGGCGTGAAGGCGAAATGATAGTGGCCGGTGGCGTATAGGATGGGATTTTTTTCGGGGCGGGCGTCAATGTCGTCGAGCGCCTGGATCTCCATGCGATAGGCCAGGCCCAACCGGGTCCGCATTTCCGCGAGCAGGCTGTGCAGGTCGTCCGCGGCCATGTCCCGGGGACCGGGATGATCCATGTTGAGTTTGACCACGAGCAGCGGTGTGGAGGGCAAGTCCCGCGGATGCGTCTCCGCCAGGCGGTTGCTCCCGGCCTCGGCCGTTGGTGCATCGTTGCCGCGCGCTGAACCCGATGCCGGCGCCGCTTGGTTTTCCAAGGGCGGAACAAAACCGGGTTCCTGTGATCCGTCTCCTGCTGGCGCCGGACTGTCGCCGTCCTCGAAGGCGGAGAGCGGCAGCTCGATCGGCGGACCGAGTTCTTCGGGCGGGGACGTGGGCGCAGGGTTCTGGGAAGCAAGGGCTGTTGATGGCACGGAGCCGGTCGCCGACGCTACTTGGGTTGGTGTCACCGTTGTTTCGAGCCGGCCCGATTGCTGGGTCGAGGACGATCCAGCCGGGGCCGGCTGGGTGTCCACCGTCAAACGCCAGCGCCACCATACGCCCCCGGCCACCAGCAAACCCAGCGTCAGGCTGATGCCCACGACCAACCAGGGACTGGAGGGGGCTGATGTCTTGGCCTGGTTCCATGACGCCGGGGCCATGGCCAGCCGGCGTCCGGCCGGGGCCTTGACGGGCTGCTGTGGCGCCGCCTCCGGCTGCTCCGGCATCAGGCCCCGCGCCCGCAGCGCGCGCCGGACGCGCTCGTACGCCACCGGCTCGGCATGGACCGCTGTCAACAGGCGCTGGGCAACCGCCACGCCGGCCAATTGCTCACGCAATTCCTCGGACTGCTCCAACCGGGCGAGTAGTCGTTGAGCCTCTTCCGCGCTCAGCGTTCCATCGCCATAGCTGTCCAGCAGTTCTGAGATGTCGGGATTGTCAGCCATGATGCTGCCTTTTTTTCTGCAGGCAGGAACCCACGGCGTGCCGGGCGCGGTGCAGGATGACCTTGACCGACCCGGCGGAAATCCGGAGCTGTCGGGCCAGGTCGTTGACGGAGTGCTTCTGGTAGTAGAAGCCGTCCAGCAGCAGGCGGGCCTTGCCCTCGATATGCGTCACGCAGTCCTGCACGGAGTTCAGCAGATCCTCCGGCAGTTCGTCCACGATGCGGTCAACGTGCGCCTCCACCTGCTGCGACACTTCCGTCTGGTAACGCTCCTCCAGCGCGTGCCGCCGGTACCAGCGGCGGCGCTCGTTCTGCGCCACGTTCCGGGCGATGGCGCGCAGCCAGGCGACGAAGTTGGTGCCCGGCTGATAAGACGCCAGGTGCTGATAGGCAATGACGAAGACCTCCTGGGTGAGGTCGGCCGTCAGGTTGGGATCGGGGACCATCGCCGCGATCACGGCGCGCACCGGGCCCTCGTAGTCCTCCACGATCCGGCGGTAGAGGTCCGGCTCGCCGCCGCGAATCTGCGCGATGACCTGGTCGAGATCTTCCATGGACACCTTTCTATAATAGCCGCCAGCCGGGCCGGTGTCCACCCGGCTGCACAGGGCAGACGCATCTAAAATTCAGAAGAGGTGGCGCGGATCGGGCCGCGCAGATCACGCGTGATACCGGCCCGTCCGCTGTGTTGTCGGGGATCGCCGCGTAT
>CAIQIC010000407.1 GCA_903871765.1 uncultured Lentisphaerota bacterium | reverse complement strand
TGATGTCCCAGTATTTTCCAACACCGGCGGTTAGCTGCCATCCAAAACTAAGGTATATAGTTAAAGAAACCGAATATAATAAGGTCATTGAAAGAATGGAGAAACTTGGAATGGTCAACGGTTGGATTCAGGAATTATCAAGCATAAGCCATTACCAGCCGGATTTTGACAGGGATCATCCTTTTGAGGGTGGAAATACTTCATCTTGTAGAGGCGGGCAAGGACCACGCACTGCTTCAGTGTCTCGATGGAGTTGAACTGGCGCGCGATGTCCAGCATCATGCCCGTATACGCCGCAAAGGGCCCGTCTAGAACCGTCATCCTGGGCAGCGCGATCTTGCCGTTCGCGATCCGGACAGCCTGAAGGACCGTCACCGTGCCCATACCGACGCCCACATAGTTGCCGCCTTGGACCGTCACCTTGTCCGTGACAGTCACCCGGTGGGTTTCGTTGGTCAGGGCCGGGTCGAGTGCGATGCCGATATCGCCAGGACCGGGACGCCCCGACCCGGTGGCCAGCTCAAGGCCGGTCTTCAACCGGATCTCATCAGCCAGTAACTTCGCCAGCGGCGCCAGAGCGGGGCTCTCGGCCACAATGCGGCTGTCGTTGCCGAGCGTCAGCGCGCCGCGTCCCATCCGCACCGATTTGGGCCAGGGTACGAAGGCGGGTTCCGCCGGCCCGGCAAAAACCAAGCCTGCCCAGCCGGTTCCCACCAATAAAACCGCCATCCACCGCGAAACGATCCTGCCCGCCTTACCGAAAAACATGCTGTGTCCTTTCCCCAGCCTCCCATCGAGCGAACCGCATGAGGCGTTTATTACCTGGCGGATGGGCCTGTTAAGCCCTCGGTCCGGCCCTTTTTCAACCTGCCGCCTTCTTCTGCAGCCGACTGTGGCGGTGACTGTAGGTGAAGTAGATGAGGAAACCAATGGCCATCCAGATGATCAGCCGGAGCCAGGTGCCGGCAGGCAGACCCGCCATCTGCGCGAGGCACAACAACATGCCCAGCGCGGGCACCACCGGCACCCAGGGCGTTCGGAACGGCCGCGGCACGTCCGGTTTGGTGTAGCGCATGACGAGCACGCCGGCGCAGACCATGGTGAACGCCAGCAGCGCGCCAATGGACACCATCTCGCCCAGGAAGCCGATGGGGAACACCCCCGCCAGCAGCATGGCCAGCGTGCCGGTGACCAGCGTCGTGAGATACGGCGTCTTGTAGCGCGGATGGATCGCGGCAAATTTCGCCGGCAGGAGTCCGTCGTGGGCCATCGAATAGAAAATGCGCGGCTGGCCCATCAGCAAAACCAGGATCACGGAGCTCAGCCCGGCGATGGCGCCGGCCTTGATCACCGGCCGCAGCCAGTACAGGGCCGGCCCGGCCGCATCAATGCCGACCGCGATCGGGTTGGCGACATTGAGCCGGGTGTAAGGCACCAGCCCGGTCAGCACCAGCGCGACGCCGATGTACAGCACGGCGCAAATGGCCAGCGAGACCAGGATCCCGATGGGCATGTCGCGCTGCGGCTGGCGCGCCTCCTGGGCCGCGGTGGAGACCGCGTCAAACCCGATATAGGCAAAAAACACCACGCCCGCCCCGCGCAGCACGCCGCTCCAGCCGAACAGGCCGAACTGCCCGGTCGTGTTCGGCGGCAGAAACGGATGCCAGTTGGCCGGCTGGATATGGCGGATGCCGAACAGGATGAACAGCAGGATCACCACGACCTTGATGAGCACGATGGCGCTGTTGAAATTCGCCGATTCGCGGATGCCGACGATCAGCAGACCGGTCATCAGCGCCACGATCAACATGGCCGGCAGATTGAGCCACGCGCCGGTCAGGTAAAGGCCCTGCCCCAACCCGTAGGCCAGCGGCGCGTCGCAGAGCGATGCCGGCAGGGCGAGGTGAAAATCATGGAGAAAGCTGACCACGTAACTCCCCCAGCCCACGGCCACGGAGGCGGCGCCGAACAGGTATTCCAGGATCAGGTCCCAGCCGATGATCCAGGCAAACAGCTCCCCCAGCGTGGCGTAGGCATAGGTATAGGCGCTGCCGGCGGTGGGGATCATGGCGGCAAACTCGGCGTAGCACAGGCCGGCGAAGGCGCAGCCCACGCCCGACAGGATGAAGGACAGCGTGATCGCCGGCCCGGCGTAACTCGCCGCCGCCTGGCCGGTCAGCACGAAAATACCCGCGCCGATCACGCAGCCGACGCCGAGCAAGGTCAGGTGCCACGGTCCGAGCGTGCGGTGCAGCTTGTGTTCGGCGCTGTCCGCGTCGTGGATGATCTGGTCGTGCGCCTTGGTTTTGAAAAACCTTCGCATGCCGCCCTCGCCGTGGATTATCCGCGATACACCTCGTCATGCGTGCCGACATCGAGCAGAACGATTTCCCGTGCCGTCAGGCGGAGAATCAGGACGATACGGTGTTCATAGGTCAAACTCACGGCATGTTGGCCCTGGTGTTTGCCTTGCAAGGCATGCAACCGCAGCCGCGGCACGTGCGGATCGGTTTCCAGTTGCCGGAGAAAATCCCCGAAGAGGCCCTCCAACTCGGGGTGACGCCGCAGGAACTTGCGCGCCGTGCGCACGAAAGTGGCGGTCCACACCAGTTCAAACCGGGCCGGGTCTGACTTCAAAGCCATGTCAGGCGTCCTTGCGCAGCTCCGTCATCAAGTCCGCCGCCGTGCCTTTGCGTACGCGCCCCGCCTTGAGATCGGCTGCGGAGGCCGCCAGCCGCGCCTCAGCCAGATCGTCCATGAGTGTGTCATATTCCGTCGCGCGCATGACGACATACCGTGCGCGGTTGTTTTTGACGATGTGCACCGGGCCCCGTTCGAGCAGCCCGTCCACCGCGGCCATGCCACGGCGCTTGAGCTCCTGGGCAGCCATCATATTCATCGTGTCCTCTTTGCGGTACTGTTTTCGGTGTTAATACTAGCACCTATTTCCTGCCTGTCAAAGGGAACTGTTACGAAACCCGCTGTTTCCAAACTTCGGAAAACGGACTATCATGTTGCCGTGTTCGGAACGCGCCGGCCGGGCGGCGCCTTACAGCCCTCAGGAGCGCCTTGAACAAGATGGATGCCACGCAACGGATTCGCATCACGCTGGAAGACGGGACCACGCTGGAACGGAAGCCGCCGGTGATCCTCGGCGATGTACTGACCGGGCCGCGCGCGGCCAACGGCCTGGAAATCCTCGGCGCGCTGGTGAACAACGACGTGTTCTCGCTCTCCTATCCGCTGGACGTGGACAGCGCGGTGCGCTTCCTGACCCTGGCGGATGAACAGGGCCGGCGCATGTACATCCGGACGCTATGCTTCCTGCTGGCCAAGATCGTCCGCGAACTTTACCCCGAGGCCCGGTTCAGCATCGAGCACTCGCTGGACACGGGTTTTTACTGCCATTTTGAGATCAACGGACAGACCGGCATCCGGCCGGGCCAGGTGCGGGGGATCGAGCGCCACATGCGCTCACTGGTGACGCAGGATCTGCCCATCGAGCGCCGCAAGATCGCCTACGCCGAGGCCCTGCGCCAGTTCGAGCACGAGCGGCAGCCGGACAAGTACCACCTGCTGAACTTCCGCAACCCGAACAAGGTGGTGATCAACTGGTGCGACGGTTTCTCCGACCTGGCGCACGGCGTGGTGGTGGAGCATGCCGGCGCGATGGGGGTGTTCCGGCTGATCCCCTACCCGCCCGGCTTCGTGCTGCAGTTCCCGGACTGGCGCGATCCGTCGCGCCCCGCGCCGTTCCGCCGGCGCCCGCATTTGTTCCAGATTTTCCAGGAGCACAAACGCTGGGGACGCATCCTGGGCGTCAGCACGGTCGGCCGACTGAACGAACTGGTGGCCAGCGATGACATCACCGACTTCATCCGCACGGCCGAGGCGCTGCACGAGAAAAAGATGGCGCAGATCGCCGACCGGATCGCCAGCCAGCGCGAGCGGATCCGCTGGGTGCTGATCGCGGGACCCTCGTCCTCCGGCAAGACCACGTTCGCCAAGCGGCTGGCGGTGCAAATCCGCGTGAACGGGCTGCAGCCCGTGACGCTCTCGACCGACGATTATTTCGTCAACCGCGACCGTTCGCCGCGCGATGCACAGGGCGCGCCGGATTTCGAGCACCTGGAGGCGATTGACCTGCCGCTGCTACAGGACCACATGACGCAACTGGAGCGCGGGGTGGAGGTCGCGCTGCCGCGCTTCAACTTCGAAACCGGCGCGCGGGAGTTCCGGGGCGACAAATTGCAACTGGCCGAGAACCAGTTGGTGATCATCGAGGGCACCCATGCCCTGAACCCCGCGCTCACGCGCGCCATTGCGGCGGAGCACAAGTTCCGCATCTATGTCAGCGCGCTGACGCAGCTCAACCTCGACTGCAACACGCGGATTTCGACCACCGACAACCGGCTGGTGCGGCGGCTGGTGCGCGACCACCAGTTCCGCGGGCATTCCGCGCTGCAAACCCTGCAGATGTGGCCCAGCGTGCAGCGCGGCGAGCGCCGCTGGATCTTTCCGTTCCAGTCGCAGGTGGACATCGCCTTCAACTCCGCGCTGGACTACGAACTGGCCGTCTTGAAACGCTCCGTGGAGCCGCTGCTGCTGGAGGTCAAACCCATGGATCCGGAATATGTCGAGGCCCATCGGCTGATGGAGTTCCTGGATTGCTTCCTCGGCGTGAGCGACCATCTCGTGCCCACCACCTCCATCCTGCGCGAGTTCATCGGCCGCAGCAGCTTCCGGTACTGAGCGGCTCACGACCCGCCGTCAACGGATAGTGGGCCGATCATCGGGGCCATTCATGCGACGAGGCCCATGCCGCCGCTAGGGTTTTTCGATCCGGTACAGATGGCTCTTGGTGCGTAGATACAAGGCGTGGCCCGCGACGGCCGGCGACGCCATAAAACCGGCCGCAAGCTGATTGGTGGCCACGGCGGCGTACGCCGGGCCGGGTTTGAAGACCGTCGTCTTGCCCTCCTGGCTGAAACAATAAATCCGGCCATCGGCATACACCGGCGAGGCCGAATATTGTCCGCCGAGGCGTTCCCGCCAGCGTTCCACACCGGTCCGGGCGTCGAGGCAGGTGAGCATGCCGCTGTCGGACAGCATGTAGAGTTCGTCGCCGACCAGCAGAAGTGACGGCTTGAAGGCGGCATTTTTTGTGTGTGTCCAAGCCACGTGCGTGGACGTGACGTCGCCCGTGCCGCCGGTCCGGATCGCCCACAGTTCCGCCGTATCGTAGCCGGTGCCGATATACACCAACCCGTGTCCGCAGATCGGGCGCGGCACATTGGAAAAGCCGGGGAGGTCGCACCACCAGAGCTCGCGGCCGGTCAACGGCTCGTAGGCGCTGACCCGATGCGCACCCACGCTGATAAGTTGATCCTGCCCGCCGATGTTCAGCAACGCCGGAATGCTGTACGCCTTGTTGTGGTCGGGCGGCTGGGTGATGACCTTGGAACGGTTGGTCTGCCACACGATCCGGCCCGTCTGCTTGTCCAATGCCGCGACGTACCGCACGTCCATGCCGTCGCAGTTCAAGATGAACAGGTTCTGGTAGAGCAGCGGCGAACTGCCCGCGCCCATGACGTGATTGAGCTTGAGTTGCTGATGTCGCCAGAGCACCTTGCCGGTCGGCGTGGCCAGGCAGGCGTTGCCATTATTGCCAAAACTGACATACACGCGCCCGGGCTCAATCACGGGGGTCGGCGAGGCATAGCTGTTCAGCGGGTTCTTGGGGCCCGGGTCCGCCGGATGAAACAGCTCGACATCCCGCAGGATCTTCCCCGAGTCCTGGTCGACACACACGGCCCGCAGCGACTGGCCGTTCGCCAGCGCCGTCGTCATCCAAATCTGCCCGCCCATGACGACCGGCGAGGACCAGCCCTCGCCGGGGATCGGCGTCTTCCACCGTACGTTCTCCGTCTCGCTCCAGGAGACCGGCAAGCCCGTCGCGTCGGCATGCCCATCGCCCTGCGGCCCGTGAAACTGCGGCCAGTCGTCCGCGGCTCCGGCGGAATATAAACGGAAAATACACAGCAACCCGATGAACCGTGTTCGCAGCATGGCGCGGCAGCATAGACCAGTTCGGGCCGCAGATCAATGATGGCTTGGAATTCGCACCGTCAATTCGCCGCTTGGCTCCGGCGCTCCTTTCTGCTAGGTTGCCGGCGTGTCACCTGATTAAGCCCATAAGGAGAACATCATGGCGTCCTTGAATTACGTCGTACTGGCCGGCAACCTCACCCGCGATCCCGTGGTCCGCAACACCCCTTCCGGCACGGCGGTGGCCGACCTCGGCCTGGCGGTCAGCGATAAATACAAAAACAAGGCCGGTGAACTGGTGGAAACGACCTGCTTTGTTGACATCGTGGTCTGGGGGCGGCAGGCCGAGTTCTGCCAGCAGTATCTGCACAAGGGTTCGCCGGCGTTGATCGAAGGCCGCCTGCAGCTCGACCAGTGGGAAAGCAAGGAGGGCGAAAAGCGCAGCAAGCTGCGCGTCCGCGCCGACCGCGTTCAATTCCTCAGCACGGGCCAACGCCGCCAGGAAAATGCCGCGCCGGCGGCCACCAACCACGTTGAGGCGGCGCCCGAGCAACCGCCCCCTCCGCCGCCGGACAGCGATACGCCTTTCTAGCGCGCCTTCTGCGGACCAAAGGCGCGCTGTGTAAAGAAAGCGCAGATATCCGCCGGTTTCACCGCGGGGAAGATCGTTGGGTTTTGGGGTTGCGTCGCGCCGGATAATCGGCAGATGATCATTTCGCATGCACTCGGGCTCCAACCTTGCCGGTGGTCGCGGTCTGTTGCTGGTCTTCGATCTCGATGGCACACTGATTGATTCCGTCGGCGACCTGGCCACCGCCGTCAACCGGCTGCGCCGCGACCGCGGCCTGCCGCCGCTGCCGCTGGACGCCGTGCGCGGCCATGTCGGCGACGGCATCCGTCAATTGGTCGCGCGTTCGCTGCCGGCGCGCGCCGGGGAGCTCGACGCCGCCGTGCAGACGTTCCTTGGTTACTACCAACGACACATGTACGACACGACCGCGCTCTACCCCGGCGTCGCGCAAGGCTTGCGCCGCCTGCGGGCCGCCGGCTTTCAACTCGCCGTGATCAGCAACAAGCTGGGGCCTTTGTGCCGTGCACTGCTCGACGGCCTGGGCGTCGGCGCCTGGTTCAGTTGCATTGTGGGCGACGGCGACACCGTGCGCCTCAAGCCCGACCCCGCACCGTTGCGCGCCGTGATGCGCCGCCTGCAGACTGTGCCGGCGGACACCTGGATGATCGGCGACCATCATACCGACCTGGAAATAGCGCGCCGCGCCGGCGTGCGCAGCGTCTTCGTCGCCTACGGCCTCGGCGAGATGGGCGCGGAAAAGCCCGACCACCGCTGCGACGCCTTCACCGACGTCGTGAATT
>CAIQIC010000406.1 GCA_903871765.1 uncultured Lentisphaerota bacterium | reverse complement strand
TGCTGCAGCAGGCTGGACGACTCCGCGCCAGGCGGTTTGGTCGGCGCGTTCGTTTGCGACGCCCGGTCCAGTTCCTGCAGGAAGGCTTGCGCGCCGCGCCAGGCCGGCTCCGCCCCCCACGCCAGCAAGCCGGCCAGTTCCAGCAATGCCCAACCGATCAGTGTACGCCGCATGTGGCACCTCCTCATCCGATTACTTTGCCAGCCTGGACGCAGGCCAGGAAATTCCGCCGCGAACAACTCATCTGCTGGATGGGGCCTTCTTTGTCGTTGATTCTGGTGGCTGCCAGTTCAACAGCAAAAACCAGTGGAAATTTGACAGGTCGGGGGGCGGTTGTAAAGGCCGGCTTTTCGGATGCAAGCACTCTGTTAACCCATTGGGCTGCAGGAACTTTTTTTCGTGAATTTCGCGCTTGTCCGCCGTAGTCCCGCCCCCCAGGGAATCGGGACGAAGGCCGGATGTTTCGTAGTTTAAATGCTCTTTCAGTCTTCGGCCTACAGCCTTCAGCCTGCTTTTCCGGCCACGTGCAGGGCGGCGACGCCGCCGAGCAGGGGCCGGCTGATGATACAACTGAACCCCTGGCCGGCCAGCAGCGCTGCCAGTTCGTTCCGCGAGTAGTAATGCCGCATGGACCAGGCGAGATAGCGGTAGGCGCCGCGATGGCCGGACACCAGCCAGCCCAACGGCGCCACCACGGCCGCCAGGTACCCGTGAAACAGCCGCCGCAGCACCGCCGATCGGGGCTGGCTGGTCTCGACGATCACGAATTTCCCGCCGCGCTTCAAGACCCGGCGGATCTCGGCCAGGTAGGCCGCCGTGCGGGGATTCCGGAACGTCAGGTTGCGAAAGGCGAAGGCGATGCCGATGACATCAAAGGCCTCATCCGGAAATGGCAGCCGGCCGGCATCACCCAGGATAATTTGAAGCTGCCCGCCGGCCTGACGTTGCCGGGCTTTCCGGCCGGCCGCCTCCAGCATGGGTTGGCTGAAGTCCACCGCCGTAATCCGCGTGTCGCGGCCGGCTCGCTCGGCGATCATCAACGCCAGATCGCCGGTGCCGGTGCAGAGGTCGAGGATGCTGCCAGGGTGGCCTTGGAGACATTCGACGGCCGCTTTTTTCCGCCAAGCCTGATCGAAATAACAAGTCATCAGCCGGTTGATGAGGTCATAATGCCGGGGCACCTCGTTGAACATCGTCTGCAGCGGCAGTGTCTTGCCCTGTTCATCGGCGGCGCTTCCAGGGTTAGCGGCGGGTAAGGCCTCTGTCACATGGGGGTTCTGTAGGGGCGCAGTCTTGCTGCGCCCGCGGGCGGCCTCCCGCTGAAGGACGCCCCTCCATGGGTGACTCATTCCGCTTTTCTTCATATTTTCATGGCTTCCGGAGTTCCTTATTGAATATGCCGATCTGCTTTCAGGTAATATGTTCAGCCGAAACCGAGGTCCGGCTGGGCGTCCAAGGCGGGCCGCTGCTCCGCGCCGGCCGGCAGCGGCAGGCGGCGGAAGGCGGCGGCGGCCACCATGGCGGCGTTGTCGGTGCAATATTTCGGCGGCGCCAGCAACAGCCGCGTGCCGGTTTCCTCCGCCAGCCGCGCCAGCCGGGCGCGCAGGGTCTGATTGATGGAAACGCCGCCGGCGCAGCCGAAGGCCGTGACGCCCTCGCGCTCGATGGCCCGGGCGGTGCGCTCGACCAGGGCGTCGAAGACCGCGGCCTGGTAACTGGCGGCCAAGTGCGGGAGATCCGGCCCGGCCGCGGCGCCGGGGTGCTCCTTGAGATAATACAGCAGCGCGGTCTTCAAGCCGCTGTAGCTGAAGCAGAGGTCGCGGTCGAGCCCGCCGGCGCTCTCGCCGGGCTGGCCCTGCGTGAGGCCGCGGGGGAAGCGGACGAACGCCGGATCGCCGTGCGCGGCGGTCTGCTCGATGAGCGGGCCGCCAGGATAGCCCAACCCCAGCAGCTTGGCGCCTTTGTCGAGCGCTTCGCCGGCGGCGTCGTCCAGCGTCTGGCCGAGCAGGTGGTAGCGGCCCGGCGCCTCGACGCGGACCAGGCTGGTGTGGCCACCGGACACGAGCAGGACCAGGAAGGGCGCCACCGTTTCCAGCCGCGGCGCGGACGCGTCGAGAAACAGCGAGTAGAGATGCGCCTCGAGATGGTTGATGCCGAGCAGCGGCTTGTTCAGCCGCAAGGCCAGCGCCTGCGCCGCGGCCAGCCCGACCAGCAGCGCGCTGGCCAAGCCCGGCCCCTGCGTCACCGCCACGGCGTCAATCCCGTCCCAGTTGAGCCGGGCCTGGTCCAGCGCCGTGCGCAGCAGGCCGGGCAATTCCTCGACGTGGCAGCGCGAGGCGATTTCCGGCACCACGCCGCCATAGGGCCGGTGGCGCGCAATCTGGCTGAACACGACGTTCGACCGTACCCGGTTGACGTCGGCCAGCACGGCCACCGCGGTTTCGTCGCAGGACGTTTCAATGCCGAGGACATTCATGGTCATGGCCGAGGGCGCAGGGCGGGAAGCAGCGGGTACCCGGCGGCCGCCGGTCTCAGGGTTGCGCCGTCAGCAACCGCGGCCGTTCATGCTGTTTGTAGATCATCACACCCTTGAGCACGGCGATGGCGCGGTCGAGCTGGACATCGGTGACCGGCTTGATCTCTTCGCCGTTTTCGTCCTCCAGCGGCGGCGCGCCCTTCGGTCGGGCCCGCTGCAGCCAGAGCCGGCGCCAGTCTTCCGGCGCCATGGGCACCACGACGTCCGGCTCGATGCCGCGGTCATGGATCACCCGCTGGCTGGGGGTATAATATTTGGCGGTGGTCAGCCGGATCGCCGAGCCGTCGCCGATGGCAATCACAGTCTGCACCGAGCCCTTGCCGAAGGTCTTCTCGCCCACGAGGATCGCACGGCCTTGATCCTGCAGGGCGCCGGCCACGATCTCGGAAGCGCTGGCGCTGCCGCCGTTGACGAGGATGGCGATGGGGAAGTCCGTATAGTGGATGCGGCCGTAGGCTTTTTCCGTCATTTGCTGCTTCTCGTTCCGGCCCCGGGTGAACACGATCAGGTCGCCCCGCCGCAGGAATTTCTGACTGACCTCCACAGCGGCGTTCAACAGTCCGCCGGGGTTGTTCCGCAGGTCGAGCACCAGCGCGCGCAGGCCCTTTTTCGTCAATTCGTCCAGCGCCTTCTGCAAATCGTCGGCCACGTGTTCGCTGAAAGTGAGGATACGGACATACCCGATGCCGTCCGCCAGCAGTTGCGCATCCTTGACGTTCGGCACATTGATCTCGGCGCGCGTCAGTTCAATGGTCTTAAGCGCCTGCGTCTTGGGCCGTAGAATCCGAATGGTCACCTTCGTGCCCGGCGCGCCGCGCAGCTTTTTCACCACGTCCGGTAACGCCAGGTTCTCCGTGGATTTGCCGTCAATCTCGATAATCCGGTCGCCCGAGAGCAGGCCGGCCTTGAAACCCGGCGTGTCCTCCATCGGTGCGATCACGGTGGGGAAGCCGTCCTTCATCCCGACGACGATGCCCAGCCCGCCGAATTGGCCGACCGTGTCGTCCTTCATATCCTGATACGATTCCGCATCCATGAACTGGCTGTGCGGGTCCAGCGACTGCAACATGCCCCGCAGCGCGCCGTAGATGAGATCCTTGTACGACACCTTTGCGGGATCGACATAGGAGGCGCGGACCTGTTCCAGAACCTTCGTGAACAAGGTCATCTTGTCATACGCCGACTCGTGGTCGGCGCCCTTGGTTTCCCGGGCGTACAGCCGCGCGCCGACCGCCAGGTTGGCCGCCAGCAAGGCGACCAGCAGCGCCCAGCTCAGTCCGCGGCCCAGAGTTCGTATGGTTGTGCTCATGATCTTCCGCCGGCGGCGTGGTGCCCGTCGCCGGCCGGTATGTATAGCCCATTCGCCGGGCCATTGCAACCGGCGCTGCGCTGGAAAGAAATTGTCTGAAAGCACGGACAGGCTTAGGATGCGGCTTACGCATGAAGCTGGTCGTCGCCACGCGCAATAAGCATAAAATGGAGGAGCTGCATGCCCTGCTCGCCAGCTGGCCGGTGGAACTGCTCAGCGCGCTGGATTTCCCCGAGATCCCCGAGGTGGAAGAAGATGGCGCCACCTTCGAGGCCAACGCGATCAAAAAGGCCGTCACGTTCGCCCGCGCCACGGGTTGCTGGGCGCTGGCTGACGATTCCGGGCTGGAGGTGGCAGCGCTGAACAACGCGCCGGGGGTGTATTCCGCCCGCTATGCCGGCGAGCCGGCGAACTACCCCGCGAACAACGCCAAGCTGCTCCGCGAGCTGAGTGGAAAAACCGACCGCCGCGCCTGTTTCCGCTGCGTCATCGCGTTATCCGATCCGCAGGGCCATGCCGAAATCGTCGAGGGCCGCTGCGCGGGGCACATCATCACTGCGCTGCGCGGCACGTCCGGTTTCGGCTACGATCCGCTGTTCGTGCCCGACGGGCAAACGCAAACCTTTGCCGAGCTGCCGGCGGACGTGAAAAACGCCATCAGCCACCGCGGCCGTGCCCTGCAGGCAGCGCACGACCGGTGGCAGGAGCTTTTTATGACACGCGGGGCTGGAAGCCCCGCCCACAAGGAAGAAAATCCTGCGACACCCTCCCGTGGGCGGGGCTTCCAGCCCCGCGGGATTGCCGCGAGGTTCAAATCCCCAATGAAAAACAACCGGCAACGGACCACAAACAACTGACCCACCTTGAAAATCGCCACGTTCAACGTCAATTCGATCCGCAAGCGGATGGAGATGCTCCTGGCCTGGCTTCGGCAACACCAGCCGGACGCGCTGTGCCTCCAGGAAACCAAGGTGCAGGACGCGGACTTTCCCCGCGCGCCCCTGGCAGCCGCCGGGTGGCATGTGGTCTTCCGCGGCGAGAAAACCTACAACGGCGTGGCCATCGTCAGCCGTGCGCCGGCGGCCGCCGTGCGGTTTGGCCTGGATGACGGCGGGTCGGCGGACGAGGCGCGGCTGATGTGGGCCAACGTCGGCGGCGTGACGGTCGTCAACACCTATGTGCCGCAGGGCCGGGAACTGACGCACGCGATGTACCGGTACAAGCTGGACTGGTTCCGGCGGCTGGGCCGCTTCTTCGGCAGGCATTTCAAGCCCGCGGACCTGGTGGTGTGGTGCGGGGACTTGAATGTGGCCGCGGAACCGGAGGACGTGCATGCGCCGGAGCGGCACCAGCAGCACGTCTGTTTCCATGCCGACGTCCGCCAAGCGCTGGCCGACTGCCGGCGCTGGGGCTTTGTGGATGTCTATCGCCGGTTCCATCCCGAGCCGGGCCGCTACTCGTTCTTCGATTACCGCACCCCGGACGCCGTGCAGCACAATATCGGCTGGCGGCTGGATTACCTGCTCGCCAGCCCCGCGCTGGCGGCGCGCGCCACCGCGGCGGAGATTGACCTGGCGCCGCGCCGGGCGCCGCAGGCGTCCGACCACGCGCCGGTCTGGGCGGAATTCGCGCTTGATTGAGGTCCCCGGCCGATGCCGATCCTAAACCCTGACCTAACAATGGTAGGTCCGGCCGGACCTCCCATTGTTAGGTCCAAAAGTAGAGAATAGGATAAAAATCAAACGAATGGAACATTTC
>CAIQIC010000405.1 GCA_903871765.1 uncultured Lentisphaerota bacterium | reverse complement strand
GGCCGGATCGGCCGGCCGCGGCCGGCCCTGGCGCTGGACGGTCTGCAGGATGTCCGCCAGCGGCTTTTCCCCGTCGCCGGTCACGACGTAGTCCACGCCGCGGTGGGCGGCGACGTCTTTCGGCAGGATCGTGGCGTGGATGCCGCCGATGACGGTCACCAGCGCGGGGTCGTCTTCCTTGACCAGGCGGCAGACTTCCAGCGCCATGTCGCTGTCCGGCGTCGTGGCCGTGAAACCGACTACATCCGGATGCCAGTCCAGGATCTGCCGCGCCAAGGCGGCTTGCGTGAGCAGGTCCGTCTCGCCGTCAAAAATCCGGACTTCCACTCACGCCGGCCGCACATAAGCGGCCAGGTTCAACAACTGGTAGGGGATCAGGATATCCCGCTCCGTGAAGGTCTTCCCGCCATCGTAGACCGAATAGAGCTGGGAATAATTCACCCGCGCCAGTGCCAGGCGTATGCTCATCGTCTCAGGTTCTCCAGGGTCGCAGTTTCCGCAACCATGCTTTCAGCGCCGGTTTCAAGCCCCCTTCAATCCCCCGGAACACGCGCAGGATCAAGGCATCACGCCGCCGCGTGGATGGACGGCAGTAGAACAACCCTGACAAGCCCTGCTCATCCGCCGGCAGGAGCTCCGTGTCCGGGCGGAGGATACCCTCCGCGATTGCCTGGCGATGGATGAGGGTCTCCGGCTCGATCCGGATCCAGCCCAGGCCAAAGACCCGGCCGCGCCCCCGCAGCAGCCAGGGGATCCTGACGAAATAGCTGAAGGTCTGCCACAGCTCTTGCCAACGCATATCCGGCAGAATGAAAAAATTGTAGCCCGCCTTCAGGCCGCGGCAACGTCCGACGATCCGTACGCTGCGGTCAATATCCCGGGTGGTGATCCCTTTCTGCAGCCGGGCCAGGCCCGCATCCGAGGCGGCGTCGGGCGAAAAGCCAATGTGCACGCAGCCCGCCTGGCGTGCCAGCCTGACCAGGTCTTCGGTCGTGTCCCCGATCTCGAACCACGCGCTCCACTCAACCCGCAGGCCGCGGCGGATGATTTCCGCGCAGATGTCCCGGGCGTGCGCGGGCGGCTGGTTGAACACATTGTCGACAAACGAAAAACGCGACGCGCCCAGGCGCTGCAGGTATTCAATCTCGTCCACCACCTGCGCGGGCGCCCGCAGCCGCGAGCGGCTGCCGCTGAGCATGGGATAGCTGCAATAGGCGCAGGCTTCCGCGCAACCGCGCTTGCTTTGCAGGCCGATGTTGCTGCCATCGCCCGGCAGATAAGGCCGCAGGGCGATCAGCGGCGGCTCCCGGCGCGGAATCGGCAGCCGGCCGAAATCCGGCAGGGGCCGCGCGCCGGTGCACAGCACCCGGCCGTCCCGGCGCAGATACAAACCCCGGACCTGTTCCGGATGGTCCAGATGCTGCAAGAGCTCGGGGAACGATTCCTCGCCCTCCAGCATCACCCCCACATTAAATTCCGGAATGCGCTCCAGGATGGGACCGGCAAACATCGAGAAGCCGGGGCCGCCGGCCACCAGGTTGACGCGCGGGAGGGTGGCCTTGATCAGGCGCGCCGTGGGCGCCACCGTCTTGAAATAATAGAAGCTATCGCCGCGTTGCGTCGTGTCAATGTTCCGGATGGAGAGGCCGGCCACCTCCGGCTGGAAGTCCTGCAGTGCCTGCTTTAATCGCGCCCGCGCCTCGTCCAGTTCCCAGACATTCAGATCCAGCAGGCGCACGGCGTGGCCTGCCAAGGCGGCCGCCAGATAACACAGGCCCAGGGGGAAAACAGGCGCCGGGCCTTCTTTGCGCCCCAGATGGGCCTGGACGAGAAGGACCTTCATCTAGCTCTGCTTGATCGTGTCATCCACCTGTTCGGCCACAAAGACCAGCCCCACTCCACACATCAGGCCCAGGAGGACGCCCATCACATAGATGGACAGTTTGCCTTTCGGGGCCTTGGGCACCTCCGCGGACTCGATCAGGCGGATGTCGGAGGTGAGCATGGCTTCGGCAATCCCGATCTGCTGCAGGTAGGATAGCAGCGTGTGGTACAGGTTTTGATTGATGTTCAACTTCATGGCGATCGGCGATTCGCCATAGACCTTCTGCGGCAGGGTGGCCATGACGGCGGCATGCCGGTTCAGTTCCTGGTCCACATCCGCGAGGCGCGCCTCCTGCGCGGCCAGGTCCCGCTCCAGCGCCTTCAAGGTGCCCGGCGCTTCCTGAAAATTCGCGATTTCCGCCGCCAGTTGCTCCCGCACCTTCGCCAACCGAGCCTTCAGGCTGACCACATCCGGGTGCGCCTCCGTCTTTTCGATCAGAGCGGTGGCCAGCAGCGATTCCATCTCGTTCACCGCGCGCTTGAGCTCCAGAATGCGCGTGTTTTCCGTAAGCGCCACGTTGGAAATCTTGTCGGGGGTTTCCAGCGCCATTTGCTTTTTCAGGACCGCCAGGCGCGCCTTGACATCCACCTGGTAACTGATGATGCCGTGTTTTTCCTGCAGCAGCGCGGTCATGCGCTGGATGGATGTCTGGGTTTCGCTCTCCAGGTTGAGCGTTTGCGTGGCGACCTTGTAATCCCGCAGGGCCTCGGCGGCCTCGAGATAGGCCGTCCGGACAGCGGCGATCTGCTGCTCGACAAACTGCCGGGCCTGGCTGTAATCCGCCCGCGCGCGGTCGCCGGTGTTTTGGATGAACATTTCCGCCAGGGTATTGGCCAGCATCGCCGCCTCATCCGGATCGGCGGATCCGCTTTCGATCTGGATGAGGTCGGTGGTGTCGGGGACGGCTTGCAGGCTGATCAGGGGCCTGGGGTGCAGGCGCCGCTGAATCGCGCCGGCCCGCGTGCTGGGGAGCGTCAGTTCGCCCTGGCGGTTTCTGAGCTGCAGCGCCTGGGCCACCTGCTCCAGGAGCGGGCGCGCGGTGGCCAGCGCAATCCGCGACGCCGTGCTTTCCGCCTGACCGGCCGGCTGGCCCGCATGGGCCCACTGCGGCCCGAGTCCGGTCAGGAACGACAGATTGAGTTCCGCCTTCCTATAGCGAATCTGGGCCTTGGCGACATACGCCGCCGGCAGCCAGCGGGCGCCGATGAAGGTCGCCAGCGAAACGGTCAACAGGGCACCCGCCACAAGCCCCTTGCGCCGCTGCAGGACCCGCCAGCTAAACAGGGACTCCATAGATCTCCTAGTTGGTTAAGCGTTTGAGCGCCTGCTGCGCGTTGTAGCGGACATATTTGTCGGGGTCGCGCAGCAGTTCCGCGAGCACCGGCACCGCCGCCGGGTCCCCCAGGGCCCCCAGCGCCCAGATCGCCGGCAGGCGCGCGTCGCCGGTGCGCGCCGCGGCCGACAGCGGCGCCACAAATTCAGGGGCTTTGATCTTCGTCATCGCCACGATCGCCGCCGCGCGGACCGCCGGATCGCCATCCGGCAGGAGCTTGAGCAGGTGCGGCGCGGCCCGCCGATCTCTCAAATCCCCCAAAGCCTCCACGACCGACCATTTCACATCGGCCGCCGGCCCCCGCTCCAGCAGGGCCAGCAACTCCGGCACCGCCCGCGTGCATCCGTGCCGGGCCAGGTACGCCACCGACTGCTTTTGGAAGACGGGATTGGTGCTCTGCAATCCCCGGAGGTAACGGTCCGTTTCATCGCGCGCACAGCCGCCCAGCAAGGCCAGGCCCAGACAGGCAATCCGCATGTATTTCATAGGTATCCGTTCCTGCGCGATCCTTACGTCCCGGAAAAGCCGCACGCGTTCAGTGCGCAATAATCACGCCCGATGAGGTGCTGATCTTGCCTTCGAGGATATCTTTGACTTGCTGCCCCATCAAGACGGCGCTTTCCACGCCCAACACCGGCAACAGGATGTTCTGCAGCTTTATCATGAACCGTTCGACACTCGCCAGCCGGCTGGGCAGCACATAGAGCACATCGCCGCCTTGAATGAGGCCCAACGGCGCCGCGTTCTTGTCCTCGTACAACGCGCGCATGTTGAGCGCTGCAATCCGCCCGACGCCCTGGTCGTTGTGCACCAGCAGGACATGCCGTTGATTGGCATCCGGGCTAAACCCGCCCGCCTTGGCGATGGCGTCCCACGGCCCCATGGTCTCTTCCAACATGAACGTGCCCGGGCTTTTCACTTCGCCCAGCACATGGAACTTCCGGCTGCGCAGCGCCGTGAGGTTCACCTGTACCTGCGGATCAACCAGATACTTGGCCAGCCGTTTCACCAGCTCGGCGCGCAGTTCCGGCAGCCCCAGGCCGGTCACGTGCACCACGCCGGCCAGCGGGACGCTGATATTGCCGTTCGGGTCAACGCGCGGCGTGCAGGCCAGTTCGTTGTTGCGCCAGACGGTAATGGCCACCTCGTCGCCAGGCCCCAGCACCAAGGGGGCCGGTGCCGGGCGGTCTGGCGCGGCGGCGGCCGGCCCGTCGGGACGGGCCTGGACGCCGGCATGGCGGCAACCGGACATCAAGCCCTGCCCACAGACCAGCAACACCGCCAAGATG
>CAIQIC010000404.1 GCA_903871765.1 uncultured Lentisphaerota bacterium | reverse complement strand
CACGGTGGTCGGCCCTCCAGATGGATTAGATCATGCGAAACCGATGATTTCTCCGATCAGGGAACCGCTGGGAGAGGCACTGGAAACCTCGTTACCCTCCCGCTCAAACGATGGGAGCCAGTGGCAATCAAAGTCCAATGAATGTTTGTCGAATGCGTGCTTCATCAGACAACCAATTATTCCAAACGTCACTGCGCCTCACCTCTTCCTTCCTGAACCCTGAATCCCGAACCCTGGCACCTGATACGGAACCCTGAACCCTCTTCTCTCACTCCCCATGGACTCCGCACCTGCCAGCATTCACACTTTCCGCCATCCGGCGATGGCGACAGAGTTCGAAGTGCGCATCGCGGGCGGCGAGCCGGACTATGCAGCCCAAGCGGCGCAGGCAGCGTTCGCCATGGCCGACCGTCTGGAAACCCTGCTCAGCCGCTTTACCGAGCAGAGCGAGATCAGCGCCATCGCTGCGCTCCAGCCCGGCGAACAACTGCGCCTGAGCGAACCGGTCTTCACCTGCCTGGAGACCGCCGTGGCCTTGGAGCGGTTCACCCGCGGCGCTTTCGCCCTGACCGCCACCGCCGTGCGCGCGCCCGGCGAACCGCCGCCGGACTGGTCGCTGAATCGCGACGCTCTGACGATCGCCTGCCGCCGCGGACGGCTGGCGTTCGATCTCGGCGCGATCGGCAAGGGCTTCGCGCTCGACCGCATGGCGGAGGAACTGGCCGAGTGGGAATGCCCCCCGTGGCTGCTGATCGCCGGTGGCAGCAGCGTGCTTGCCGGCGCGCCGCCGCCGGGGACGCCGGGCTGGGAAGCCCGGCTGGAGGAAGGCGGCTCGGTCCGCCGCTGCTGGCTGGCGCAGGGCGCCCTGGGCGGTTCAGGCGTGGGTATGCAAGGCCTGCATATCCTGGATCCGCGCACCGGCGCGTCCGCGCCGCGCCGCGCCCGCGCTTGGGCGCGCGCCCACTCCGCCGCGGAGGCCGACGCGTTGTCCACGGCAGCCATGGTGCTGGGTGAAGATGAACTGGCGGAGATCATGGCCGCGCGCGCGGACGCCCAAGTGATCCTGTGCGATGCCGGACGCTGGCGCGCTTACGGTCAGCCGCCGGCCCGTGTGGCGGAAGACGAAATCTGACGCCCTACCGGCTCATCTGCCAGGCGCGGGTGGTGGTGTAGTACTTCACAATCATGTTGGGCACCTCCCACTCCGGCAGCCGGCCTTGCGCGAGATAGCGGAGAAAGTTCTGCGTCACCTGGGCGAAGTGCGCCTCATGTCCGACGCGCAGCGTTTCCGGAATCAGGATGTTCCAAGTGCCGGCCTTGATTTTTTCCAGGCCCAGACCGGGCCAGGTGACGCGCAGCCGGGGCAGGGCGGACCGCAGGGCGTCTTCAAATTCCGCATCGGTCCGGCCGCCGCGCTTTTCAACGTAGAGCATGGGTTTGAACTGCTGTTCCCGGCCCTGCCGGATGATCAGCGCCGCGCCCGTGCCGCGCATCAGGGAGTAGTGCGTGTCGCCGCCGCCGGGCGGGGCCTCGAAGGACCAGACTACCACCACCTTCGCATGTACGCCGCGCAGGGCATAGATCATTTCGCCGTTGGCCATGACGTGCAGGTTGCCATCCGGGCCGACGTCCTTTTTCAAATAATCCGGCCAGCCGGTCTGCCGCGTGACCTGCGCGAACTCCGCCGGCGTGATGGTCGTGGCCCACCGGCGCGCCTGGAGCATCCGCACGTCGCCAAGGGCCAGCGTCCGCCCCGGGAAGCACTCCCACTGTATCAAATCCACCAAGTGCGTGGTCACGTCCACGATCCCCTCGCCCTGCTGGGCGGTGTCGAAGAACCAGGGCGGCCGCTGGAGCGGCTGGCCGGAAACCAGCTTGCTGAAATGGTGCACGCTCTCCTTGGTCACCGCCGGATCGTCCGGCGTGCCCCGCTCCTGGGCGCCGTACACCGCCGGACAGTCCGCCAGTTCGCGCTGGAGCAGCGTGCTGATTTCGTAGCGCTCGGTCATGATGTCGTAGAGCAGCACGTTTTTGGCCGCCGCGCGGGTCAACGCGTTGGTCAGCAGGTCGAAATCCCCGGCCGTGATGGCCATGGGCTTGTCCGCCAGCACGTGGAAGCCGGCGTCCACGGAGCGGGCGATGTACGCTGTTTTCTTCGCGTTGTTGCCGGCGAGCACCACCACGTTGCCCGCGCGCTCTGCGACCAGGCGGTCGAGGAAGTCCGCGCCGGCATAGACCCGCTCCTCCCAGCGCGTCGGCTGGTCCGCGCGCGCGTTATAGCCCTGGATGAGGGCCAGGTGGGCCTGCAGCTCCGGCCCGGCGGGCGCGTACACGTGCACCACCGGATCCACCTGCGGGTACATGGTCTTCTGCACCAGCGCCGCGTGAAAATGGCCGGGGTCCAGCGTGATCAGCCGGACGGGACGTTCCTCCGCGGCGGGTGCGCACAGGGCCGCCAGGCCCATAACCATGAGGAAGATAATCACGACCAGATAAGTTCGGGAGGAAGTCGGAGCGGAATCGGTAACGATTCCGGACGGAACGCTCACGCGTTCCGCTCCAAGAGAAACCATCATGCGCATGGCCGGTTCCGTTCCCCAAGCGCAAGCCATGTTGACGTTGTGTATCTTAGCTGTTTTGGCCTTCATGATTTTTTTATATTTGCAATGCCGTACGGGGCGCGCTGCGTGCGGGCCCGCAGGGCATTGGCCGCATCGTCGTTGAGGAACGCCTCCTTGGCCGGATCCCAAGTCAGCCGGCGGCCGAGTTTCATCGCGATCCAGCCCACGTTACAGGCGCTGCATGAGCGATGGGCCGGCTCGACGGACGTCACCGCCGGCCGGCGCGTTTGCATGGCCGTGAGCCAGTCCAGGTGATGATCGCCCTTCGGGCTAACGTGGAGATGGACGTCTTTCTCGCCCAGGGGTGCCCGGATGATGTCCGGGTTGCTGGCCAGGAACGATTTCTGCCGGCCCAACGCCGGATCGCTCGCGGTTACTTTTTCGGCGCCGCGGGTGACGAAGATCCAGCCATCGGCGCCTTCGAAGCGGATACCGTTTTCAAACTTATTGTCAATGATCATCGTGACACCATTGGCGTACTTCATTTCGATGTGGTAGGGACCGTGCACATTCCAGAGGCCCTTGGTGGGAAATTCCGCCCGGCCTTCGGCGGCGATTGGCCCGGTTAGTTCGGTGTCCATGCCCCAATGCGCGATGTCCACGTGGTGCGAGCCCCAGCCGGTGATCATGCCGAGGCAATAATTCTCGATGCGCAGCCAGCCGGGCCGCTGCGCATAACGCTGCTTGATGTCGGCGCCCTGCGAGTGCACCCGGTCCAGGGTGTAGGGCGCTTCCGGCGTGCAGCCCAGCCACATGTCGTAATTCAGGTTGGGCGGCACCGGCATGGGCGCGGGATTGCCGCCGGCGGGATCGGTGGGCAGGCCGATTTTCACCGTATGGAGCCTGCCGAGGCGTCCGCTGCGCACCAGTTCGCAGGCCAGGCGGAACTGCGCGCCGGAGCGCTGCTGGCTGCCGATCTGGAAGATGGAACCCTTGGCGCGGACGACGTCGCTGACCGCCCGGCCTTCCTGAATCGTCATCGTCAGTGGCTTCTGCACATAGATATCCTTGCCCGCCAGCACGCTGGCCATCACCGGCTCGGCGTGCCAGTGGTCCGGCGTGCTGATGGCCACGGCATCCACGTCGGCCCGCTGCAGCGCCTGCCGGTAATCGCCGTAGGTGGCCACGTCGGCTTGAATAGAACGCTTGGCGTAGGATTCCTCCACCAGCTTCTTGGCGTCCTGCAACCGCAGGGCGTCCAGATCGCAGACCGCCACGATGCGCGCCAGCTCGGGGTGCCGGAGGAACCCCGGCAGATCCATGTCGCGCCCGATGCGGCCGCAGCCGATCTGCAGGAGGTTGATTTTCTTGCTGGGCGCATCCGCGCCCAGCACGCGCGACGGCACGATCGCCGGAAACGCCAGCGCCCCCGCGCCGCCGAGCAGGGCGGTTTTCAGAAAGTCACGGCGGGTCTGATGCATGTTTCTCCTCACTTCTTCTCGCTCATGGCCCACCGGATGCCGCCCAGGAGGTGCTGCTGGAAGAGCGGATCGGCGTACGCTTCCTTTTTGTGGCCGAGCGCGGTGTACCAGGCGCGGCCGCCGTCGAATTCGTGGCACCAGGCCAGCGGATGCCAGTCGCCGTATTTGTCCGTGCGGAACTTGGCCTTGTCCGGGAACTCCAGTTTGGCCAGGTCGCCAGCCAGCAGGATGTGCAGGTCGTCGGGCATCTTCTCGAGGAAATAGAATTCATCGGACCAGGTGAACGTCTCCGCGGGATAGGCGGCGGTGGACGGGTGCTGGCGGTCGAGTATCTTGACGGTGAACGGCTGAAACTTGGGATGTACCTTGAACGTGCCGCCGATCAACTGCCAGAACCACGGCCAGTCGCGCTCGGAGCCGCAGGCGGAATGGATGCCCACGAACCCGCCGCCGGCGCGGATGTAGCGCTGGAAAGCGGCTTTCTGTTCCTCGGTGTCGAAGACCTTGTTGTTGGTGTTGTCGAAGATCAGCGCGCGGTACTTTTTCAACTGATCATCGGCGAATACCGTCGCGTTGCTGGACACGTCCACGGTGAAGCCGTGCGCCTGGCCCAACTGCCGGATGGCATCGGCACAGACAACGATGTTGTCGTGCACAAAGCCTTTCCCGTTCTTCGTGTACACGAGGACGGCGGGACCGGCGTCGCCGGCCGCCAGCGGCTGCAGGCGGATGTTGCGGAAACGCACTTCCAGCCCCTCTTTTTTCTTGTCGCCGCCCACGCCGTGGACCTGCAGGCCGATGAGACCGCGCGGGGTCAGGCTGTCGCGGATTTCCGCGCGCGGCACGTTGTTCAGCCAGGTTTTGATCAGATCCCCGCGCGCCTCGATGCGCAGATGGTTCCATTCGCCGGGCTTGGAAACCTGCTGGCCCTGGGCGGTGAAGTCCTTATCCTTGCCGCCCAGCTTGCCAGGATATAGCCAGCCGCGGCGGGCTTCGTCATAGAGGCCGGCGGTCCACCAGCGTCCGCGGGCGGCGTCCATGTCAATTTCGCACTGATAGCCGAACACGCGCCCGCCGGCGCTCTTGACCGCCGGATCTTTCTTGGCCCCACCCGCCACGGCCGGGGGCGTCCACTGGCTGCGGATCTGCACGCCGGAGTTCAACTCGGGGTCCACCTTGTATTCGAGTTCGAGGACGAACTGGTCGTACTCCTTCTCCGTGCAGAGAAACGAATTGCCCGTGTTCGGAACGGCGTGGCCGACCAAAACGCCGTCCTCGACCGTGTAGCGGGCCGCGCCGCCATGTTGCACCCAGCCGGTTTGATCCCGGCCGTTGAACAACTCCACCCAGCCGTCGTCTGCGGCCAACGCGGAGATCAGCGGGAGCGTCAACATACCCAGACCCATCAGAAAATGCTTTTTCATCAGGTGCTTCCTTTCGAAATTGCCGTTCGTCATACTTTCGTTCAACTTATTCCGCGCGCGCTGCGCGCGCGGAATGCCGGCCGATGCAGTACAAGTTGCGCGCCGTGCGGATGAACAACTGGCCCCCGGCGACGGCCACCGAGGCGCGGCAAGGCCCCTCCCCGTCCATGTTGACCGTGGACAGGATCTTGAAGGTATCGCCCGCGGACAGCACCACCACGGTGCCGCCCTCGCTTAGGCAGTACACTTTGCCGTCCGCCCCCGTCGGCGAGGCGCGGATGATGCCTTCCACCGGCAGTGTCCCCTCCCACTGCACCGCGCCCGTCTGCGGGTCGAGGCACGCCATGTGCTTCCGATCGCCATCGAGCACGAACAGCCTGCCCTGGTACACCAGCGGGGTGCAGACATCCGGCGTGCTGGCCGTGGATGTCCACACCGTGTGCGAATCCGTGACCAGCCCCCGGCCGCCGGCCCGGATCGCCATCAGCGGCTCGTGCTTCGGGCCGCAGGCGAAGACCAGGTCGCCGCTCGTCACCGCCGACGGCACGACGCGCCGCCAGGGATCGCGCTTGGGGTTCAGCCCGTAGCAGCGCCAGAGCTCCGCGCCGGTATCCGCCCGGTGCGCGGTGACGCAGTCGCCGCCCACCACCAGGATTTCGTCGCCGTCCGGCCCGCGGCGCGGGATCGGCGTCGCATACGATTCCATCGATTCGTCCTGCGCGTCCGTGGCGCGCACGTGGCGCCAGAGGTCCTTGCCCGTTTGCGGATCGAGGCACAGCAGGTAGGACTCGCGCGCGGGCCGGTCGTCGGCGGCATGCGCGTAGGACGGAGGCTGGCGCTGCAGCACCTGCACGTACAACCGCCCGTTCCACAGCAGCGGACTCGATCCATAGAGCCACATGATGGCGAAGCGGCCGAATTTCCGGCCGAGGTTGCGCGCCCACAGCACCCGTCCGGCTGGATCCAGCGCCGCCAGATCGCCCGAGCCGAACAGCGCGTACACCGCCCGCCCGTCGGTCGCAGGCGACGGCGAGGCCAGGTTGTTATTGCCCTTGGAAAAATCGCCCGTGCCCAGCGGCTGCTGCCAGCGCCGCTGCCCGCTGCGGCGGTCGAAGCAGAGCAGCAGGAGCCGGTGCTCCGCGTCCGTACTGGACACGAACACGTCGTCGCCCCAGATCGCCGGCGTCGCCGCGCTCGGGCCGGGCAGCGGAGCCACCCAGGCCACGTTGTTCGTCGCGCTCCACGCGACCGGCAGATTGGTCTCCGTCGTCGCGCCGTTGAAGAACGGCCCGCGCCACTGCGGCCAGTTCTCCGCGCCCACCGGTCCCGGCGCGGCCAGGCCCAGAGCCCCCACCCCGGCGAACACAGCGTACAGCTTCCAGCGGCAAAAGATCATGGCGGCACTTTAGCCCCGGCGGGAGGCGAGTCAACCGCTTTCGGCGGCGCCCCGGACCTCCTTGGTTTCGATCCAGCCCGAGAGCCGATACTCCGTGTGCGGCTTGACGGACACCCTTGTGGTCGGGACGAAGGCTGGAAGGGTTCGTGCTTATCGCTGCGGCTCACCCGGCTCGTACTACGTAGCGGAGCTGGCGCTTCGCCACTTCGCAGAGTAGCAAGGGTTCGCCCTTCTACCTGACAAGCGCTGCGCAGCGCCGTTTTATCCGGGCAGGGCGAACCCTCTTCGGTGAGCCGCCAAATAAATTGAACGAACCTTGACAGGGTTTGTCGAATCCAGTACTTTGCACTACAAAGTTCTTTGCTTGAAAGGAGCGAACTATGAACAACTCGATCTACGATCAGCCGCAGCCCCTGGTGCCGCCCATCCCGGCGCGGCCGCCGGCGGCGGGGGCGGAGAGCGCGGGCGCGGCGGCGTTTGCGCGGGATTACCGCCCGTATGAGGCCGGACGCGATCCGGCGCACCTGGTGGACCGCCTGCTCAAAAGGCCCGGACAGGTCGCCTGGGAAGTGTGCGCCGGCCGGCGCGAGCGGATGTTGCCCGCCCTGCTGGCGGTGGTGACCGTGGCGCTGCTGGGCTACGGCGTGCTGGTGGGCTCCTTCAGCGGCGGCTGGCAATACGTGGCCGCGCCGCTGAAGGTGCTCGGCGGCCTCCTGGCCAGCGCGCTGATCTGCCTGCCCAGCCTGTATATTTTCTCCTGCCTGACCGGCAACCGTCTGGCCCTGCCCGCCGTGGCCGCGCTGCTGACGCAGGCGCTGAGTATAACCGGCATCCTGTTGGCCGGTTTTGCTCCGGTGGCTTGGATCTTCGCGCAATCCACGCATGCGCCGGCCTTCATGGGCGCGCTGCACTGGGCCTTCTGGCTCTGCGCGTTCCTGCTGGGCGCGCGTCAGTTGCGGATGGCCCTGGCCCACCACAACGAGGGCCGCGCGCCGCTGTTCGGCCTGTGGTGCGTCATCTTCCTGGTCGTCGTGCTGCAAATGAGCACGGCCCTGCGCCCGGTGGTGGGCGCGTTCGACGGCTGGCGCTTGCACGACAAGCAATTCTTCCTCGAGCACTGGGGCCAGACCATAACCGGCCATCATGATTAACGCCCCCGCCATAGGCCCGGCGGCGGTCTGCCGCCTGGACGCGGCGATCCGCGCCGCGGCGCTCGCCCGGCGCGCGCCCGCCGCCGCCTGGCTGGGCGTGGTGACGCTGCTCGTCGCCGCCGCCGCGGTCTATGGCGCCTCCTTTGGCCTCTGGCGGTCGCCGACGCAGGCGGCCAGTTCCGCCGTGAAAATGCCGGGCTTGCTGCTGGGCGTCGCGGCGGTCTCCGCTCTGGCGAACACCTGGCTCGCGCAAAGTATGGGGACCCGGATTTCGCTGGCCCAAAGCCTGTTCGGCATGCTCCTGGGCTTTACCATTGCCGCCGTGCTGCTGGCGGCGGTGAGTCCGGTCTTCTTCTTCCTGGCCCTGACGCTGCCGGGACCGCTGACGCCCGCGGCCATGAGCAGCTACCGCTGCCTGCTGACCCTGCACACGCTGGCCGTCGGGCTGGCCGGGACGGCCGGCGTCTCCCGGTTGTTGCGCCTGCTGGACCTGATCACCGGCCAGCCCCGTGCGGCGCTGCGGGTGCTGCTCGTCTGGCTCGCCGTGTGCGCCCTGGCGGGCAGCGAACTGGCCTGGGTGGTCAGCCCCTTTCTGAATCGCCCCGGCGAGCCGGATATGTTATTCAACCCGTACGCCTTTACGATGAACATGTACGAGTACCTCTGGAAACTGCTGGTGCTGCGCACCTGGTCGTGAGCGCCGCGCTGGCCGCGAACGAACGAAAGGAATAGGCATCATGCAGACCGAGCCCACGATCTCGAATGGCATCCCCCCCATACCACCGCCGCCGCCGGCGCGCCACGCCCGTTTTGGCACCGTCTTGAAAATGGGCGTGATCGGCGGGTTGATCCTGCTGCTGCTGATCCCGCTGGCGATGATCCGCTCGGTGCTGACCGAGCGGCTGGCGCGGCGCCAGGAGGCGATCGCCAACATCACGTCCACCTGGGGCAGCGACCAGGTCATCTGCGGACCGGTGCTGATCGTGCCCTACAAGTATCGCGTCAAAGCCTGGAAGGAGCAGGTGTTGCTTGGGCGCGTCGAGCGCGTGGAAACCACGGAGACGCTCACCGCGCAAGCGCACTTTCTGCCGGAAAAATTGCAGATCATCGGCCAACTGGCCTCGGATGAGCGGCATCGCGGCATCTACCAAGCCGTGGTCTATCACGGCTCGTTGCAAGTCACCGGCGCTTTTGCCCGGCCGCTGTTCGACGAGTGGAAGGTCGCGCTCGAGGACATCCTGTGGGACGACGCGGTGGTGACGCTGGCCATCACCGACCTGCGCGGCGCGCAGGAGGCCCTGACGCTGAACCTGGCCGGCCAGACCTGTCCGCTGGAGCCCGGTTCCAAGCTGCGGCATTTTTCGTCCGGCGTCCACGCGCGCGTGAAGGGCCTCGGAAAGGACCCAGCGGATTTGCCCTTCGACCTGAAGCTGACGCTCAATGGCAGCGGCTCGCTGCGCTTCGCACCGGTGGGCCGGCAGACCCACGTGCAGTTGAGTTCCCCCTGGCCCGACCCGAAATTCGACGGTGCCTTTCTGCCGGCGACGCATACGCTGACGCCGGCCGGCTTCCAGGCGGAATGGGCCGTCTCCTATTACGGCCGCTCCTATCCCCAGCAATGGACCTCCCAGGATGACGGGTCGCCGCTCACGACCGCGGCGGTCACCGGTTCATTGTTCGGCGTGGAACTGCTGACGGTGGTGGATGGCTACCGGCACGTCGAGCGTTCGATCAAGTATGGCGTCTTGTTTCTCGCGCTGGTCTTCACGGCTTTCTTCCTGTTCGAGATGCTCGCCCGGATCCGCGTGCACCCCTTCCAATACACCCTGGTGGGCGCGGCGCTGTGCCTGTTCTACCTGGCCCTCCTTTCGCTGTCGGAGATCATCAGCTTCGGATTCGCCTACCTGGCCGGCGCCGCGGCGGCCTCCTTGCTGATTGTCGGCTACAGTGCGCAGGTGCTGCGCAGTTTCCGCCGCGCCTTGCTGATCGGCGGCGAGCTGGCCGCGATCTACAGTTGCCTGTACATCATTCTGCGGCTGCAGGACTACGCGTTGCTCTTCGGCACGGCGGGCTTGTTCCTGGCTCTGGCCATCGTGATGTTCGTCACACGGCAGGTGGACTGGTACGCGCGGGACGAGGGCCGGTGAACAGCGGCTGGAGCCCACTTGACCCTGCAAAGAGCAGGCCGGGCTGGTGGACCTGCTCCCGGGCGCCGGCCACACCGTGGCTGTGGCGGCGGCCAACGGCGGCGGGGCGCAATTTACCGTGCGGTTCGCAACGTAATATGAAGTGCGCCAACTCGTCGGCGCTTTTCTGTTCCGCCTCGGTTGCGGTCGAAGAAACGGCAAAGCGGTGATTCCGACTCCTGGAGGTCGGGACCGCACGCCAATTTATTCAGCTCTTTTACTCGACAACCGTTGGTTCCGGCTTAGACTGCACGCTGAACGGACCCAACACCGAAAGGAAGTTTGCCATGCAGACATTTGTCAAATTGTTCGTATTCATTTCCCTGACCGCGCCGCGGTGGGCGGCGCAGGCCGAGGACACAAAGATCGCGGCGTCGAAAATCACCGCGGTGACGGTGTACGCGGACCGGGCGCGGGTGACGCGGACGGCGGTGAACGTGCCGCTCGGCGGGCGGCTCGCCTTCACCACGCTGCCGGGGTGGATTGACGAAGGCTCGGTGCGGGTCAGCCTTGCGCCGGCCAGCGCGGGCGAATTGCTGGACGTGCAGATCGAAAAGACGTTCCTGGCCCGGCCCGATGACGCGGCACTGCGCCAGGCGGAGGCGGCAGTGATCGAGCTGACCGACCAGCTCGCCGCGCTCGACGACGAACGGGCCGCGCTCGACGCGCAGGCGAAACAGACCGACGCGATCCGGGCGTTCTCGCTGGACAAGCTGCCCAAGGACGCGGCGGTGCGCGAGGTCAAGGTCGAGGAATACGGCGGCGTGGTGAAGTTCATCGGCCATTCCCTGCTGGAGATCTCAAAAGCCAGTCGCGAACTGGAGAAGAAGCGGCGCGAGCTGCAACCGGAGCTGGCGGCGCGTCAGAAGAAGTTCAACGATCTACGGCAGCGGGCGCAGTTGGAGCAGCGGAGCGTCGTGGTGACGACCACGGCGCAGCAGGCGGGCGCGACCGCGACGGTGACGCTGACCTACCTGTTGCCGGGCGCGACGTGGGAGCCGGTACACGAGGTGCGCACCGCGGCGGACGGCCGGTCGGTGGCCGTGGCGTCGTTCGCGGTGGTGACGCAGACCACAGGCGAGGACTGGGAGGGCGCAGCCCTGACGTTCTCGACCCAGCGGCCGAACACGACCGAGCGGATCCCCGAACTGGAGGCGTTGCTGGTCGGCGGCGGACGCTCGCTGACCAAGGTAGTCAACGCCGGGGCGGACAGCTTCGATTTGGCCGTCGCAAATTTTGAAGGGAACAATGGCCGGTGGAACACGTACGCCAACTCCGCCAAGCTGGAGGTGCAACAGGGCTGGGCGGAGAACGTCAAGCAGCAGCGCGTGCGGCAGGTCAAGGTGGTCGAGGCGTTCCAGAAGGTGCAGCAGCGTGGCACGACGGCGCAGTTTGCGGCGCTCGGCGCGCCAGCGGTGCGGACGGATGGGCGGCTGGTGCGGGTGCCGATCGGGACCGAGCAGCTTGCCGCGACGCCACGTATCGTGGCGGCACCGGAACTGTCGCTGAACGCGGTGCAGACCGCCGACCTGGTGAACACGGGCCACCAACCGCTGTTGCCGGGCAAGGTGCTGCTGTACGCGGCGGGTGCGTTTGTCGGGACGACGGAGACGGAGTTTGTCGCGCCGGGCGAAGGGTTTGCCATGTTCCTCGGCGTGGCGGACCGGCTGAAGCTGACGCGGACGCTGGACCCGAAACGCAGTTCGCTGACATGGACCGGCAAGCGGAAACGGATGCTGGCGTCCTTCGTCGTGAGTGTGGAGAACCTGGCCGACCAGTCGGTCACCTGTCAGTTGGCGGACCGGATCCCCGTATCCGAGACGGAGGAGATCCGCGTCATTGGCGTGCGGCTCCAGCCGGAGGTGAAACCGGACGTGAAGGGGCTGTTGAAGTGGGACGTGACCCTGGCGGCCAAGGAGAAGAAGGATTTCCGGGTCGAGTACACGCTGGAGTATCCACCCGAAATGCCGCAGCAGCGCGCGGCGGCGCAAACGCTCAACAACAACGATGACGCGACGGCGGCGCCGGCGGCCAGCTTGCGCTATCAGATCGAAAAGCTGGAGAAGACGCTGAAGAAGTGAGTGCGCAACGTGCTCGGCAACGCCACCGCGGCGGATCACGACGGCCAGATTACGCTGGTGAACATTTTCGAGGATTCGACGTTCGGCTTGGGCGGTCCGTATCCCTACTGGTGGGGCTGGTTCAACTGGCCGTGGTGGTGGCATCACTTCAACGGCGTCGGCCGGACCGCGTGGACGGTGAAACTGGAGCCCGCGCAGCCGGTCGAACTCGGCTACCAGTGGCACTACTACTGGCGCTGAGCGCCCGCGGCGAAACCAACGCTTGCCCCGTCGCGCCAGAGGATTATAGTTCCTGCACGTGAGTTCAAACGCTGGTCGTTGGGGAGAACTGAAATGATTTCAAGAAACGTACTGCCGATGCTGGTGTGTTCGATGCTGCTGGCTGTGTTCATGGCCGGAGCAGTGGTACTGGCCGATGTGTCTTCCGGCGTAACGATCATCGTCCGCCCCGATCCCGCCGCCGGCGTCTCCCATTACGCGGCCAACCGCCCGCCCCTGGCCCCCAGCAGCTTTGTCGAACTCCCCTTCGACGCCGTCAAACCCGCCGGCTGGCTGAAGCAGCAGCTCGAACTCCAGGCCGAGGGCTTCCACGGCCGCCTGACCGAGATCAGCGAGTTCCTCCGGAAACCGAACAATGCCTGGCTCTCCAAGGAGGGTACCGGCGACCACGGCTGGGAGGAGCCCCCTTACTGGCTCAAGGGCTTCATCGGCTGCGCCTACCTGCTTGACAATCCGCGCATGATCGCCGAAGCCAACATCTGGATCGAAGGCGCCCTCGCCAGCCAGAAGCCCGACGGCTGGTTCGGCCCCGACAAGGGCCGCTCCGGCGTCGCCACCGATCTCAAGGGCCGCGACGACCTCTGGCCCAACATGATCATGCTCTTCTGCCTCCAGACCTATTACGACCGCACCGGCGACCAGCGGGTCCTGGACCTCATGACGAAATACTTCAAGTACCTGGCGGAGGTCCCCGAGCCGAAGTTTCTCGTCGGCTACTGGCCCACCATGCGCGGCGGCGACCAGCTCTACTCCATCCTCTGGCTCTACAACCGCACCGGCGGGGACGGGCTGCTCGACCTCGCCCGCAAGACCCACCGCCGGACCGCGCCCTGGCACCTGGACGTCATCAACTGGCACAACGTGAACATCCCACAGGGCATCCGCGAGCCCGCCACCTTCTGGCAGCTCTCGCGGGAGGCCGCCGACCTCGCCGCCAGCGGACGCGACTGGACGAAAGTCCGGACGATGTACGGCCAGGTCCCCGGCGGCATGTACGGCGCCGACGAGAACGCCCGCCCCGGCTACACCGGCCCCCGCCAAGCCGTCGAGACCTGCGGCATGGCCGAGGAGATGCTTTCCGACGAGATCCTCGCTGCGATCACCGGCGATCCCGTCTGGGCCGAGCGTTGCGAGACCGTCGCCTTCAACAGCTATCCCGCCGCGATGACCGCTGAGCTCAAAGCCCTCCGCTACCTCACCGCCCCCAACCAGCCGCAGAGCGATCATACGGGCAAGGACCCCGGCGTCCAGAACGGCGGCGACATGTTCCATTTCAACCCCCATAGCCACCGCTGCTGCCAGCACAACAGCGGCCACGCGTGGCCGTACTTCACGGCCCACCTGTGGTACGCCGCCCCCGGCAACGGCCTCGCCGCTCTTCTCTACGCCCCCTGCCAGGTCCGCGCAAAGGTCGGGGCCGGCGGCGCCGAGGTCCGCATCGTGGAGACCACGCGCTACCCGTTCGAGGACAAGATCGAATTCGCGCTCGCGCTCAAGGCTCCGGTGAAATTTCCCCTCCTCTTCCGCATTCCCACCTGGTGCACAGGCGCGCAGATCGCCGTCAACGGCGCGGAGAACCCGACGCCGCTCCCCGCCGGCCGCCTCGCGCAGCTCGCCCGCGAGTGGAAGGACGGCGATAAAGTCCTGCTCACGTTGCCCATGACGATCCGCGTCAAGGTCTGGACGGAGAACCGCGGGTTCGCGTCCGTGGACCGCGGTCCGCTGACGTATTCGCTGAGGATCCGGGAGGAGTACAAACGCCACGGCGGGACCGACGCGTGGCCGGCGTTCGACGTCTTCCCCGGCTCGCCCTGGAACTACGGCCTGGTGCTCGGCAAGGATGACCCGGCCGCGGACATCCGGTTCGAGGCCGGAACGTGGCCCGCCGACGATCAGCCGTTCAAGGCGGATGCAGCGCCGGTGCGGCTCACCGCGCACGCGAAGCGGATCCCGGGCTGGACGCTCGACCCCACGGGACTGGTTCAGGAAGTCGTGCAAGGCCCTGTCCGCTCCGCCGAGCCGGAGGAGGCCGTCACGCTCATCCCGATGGGCGCGGCGCGCCTGCGCATCACGGCCTTCCCGGTGATCGGCGACGGCCCCGACGCGAAGAACTGGCCGTAGCCGGGAGACGGATATGAACAAAGGCTCCGGCGTCAAAATGTTTTTAGAAAACCACTGGGAGAAGATGGTCCTCTGGACCCTCATTATCGGGCTCTTCTATCTCCTGAAGCACTTCTTCCTGCTCATCTTCCTGACCTTCCTGATCACCTACCTCACCAAGAGCAGTCGCGATTGGATGGTGCAGCGCCTGAAGTTGGATTATCGCTGGGCAACGCTGCTGGTTTTCGTGCTGTTTGTGGGGTTGTTGAGCGCCATCGGCGCCTGGGCAGGGCCCAAGCTGATCATACAATCCAACCAGGTGCTGACCGAAATCGCCGGCGACAGCGACACGCCCACGCCGGAAAAAATCAACCGGTTCGTCGAGACCTTCGTGGTCCGCGTCATGGGCCCCGAAAAAGGGCAGGTGGTCATCGGCTCGGAGGAATATGCCAACGTGATGGCCTCGCTGCAGGCCGAAACGACCAAGGCCATCAAAGCCGCCCTCCCCGACGTACTGCACATCCTGCTGGATCTGGTCAAGCTAAGCTGGCGGATCCTCATCTCGCTGCTGCTGGCCATCATCTTTTCCTTTGTACTGGTCCTGGACTGGCGTCGGATCGCGGCCCATATGCAGGATCTGGAGACGAGCCGCATCGGTACCTTCTACCAGCATGCCGCGCCACACCTCAAGGCGTTCGCCAGCGTGCTCGGCAAGGCCTTCCGCGCCCAGGCGATCATCGCCACCTGCAACACGGCGCTGACCGCCGCCGGGCTCTGGTT
>CAIQIC010000403.1 GCA_903871765.1 uncultured Lentisphaerota bacterium | reverse complement strand
GGGCGCCAAGTCGGGCGATCTGTGAATCTTTCAACAGGCTCAACGGTCGATTCTGGCATGGAGGCCGACATACGCACCGACAAAACCACCAGCGACCGTCGTGCTCAGGATGGAACCGTCTTCATGGTCGCTTAGAGTCTGCCATTCAGTTGGTCGGGTCCCAAAAGAAAAGGTATACGCGCGGCCGTCGGCCTCGATCTTCAGATAAACCAACCCGGGAACGGGTGCCGGGATTTCCCAATGCGCAACCATCTGTGGCGCCTCTTCGTGATCCGGGCTGGTTGTACGCTCCAGAAAAACCTGCAGAGCGGTGTCGCGGCGCCGGATTCCGAGGAAAAAATAATGGGTTTCGTTTTGAAACGCCGCCAGGCCCGCGGATTCGCCGGCAGCCGTCGGAGCGTGGACGGCCGTCGTGGCAACAAATCGACCATGTTGCTGGCGGTAGCCGATGAAGGCAGGATTTCCCCGGTCGTGCAGCGAGACGTCGCGCGGCTGCAGCGTGAGGGCGCCGGGGTGCGCGCTGAGATTAAGCCAAGCGTCCGGAGGTGTGCGGAGAAAGTTCCAGACAGGCTGTAATTCCGGGCCATCGAACTTATCTCGCCACGTGAAGTTGCTGTTCAACGGAATCACGGAAGAGGGTGCCACAGGGAGACCGGGCGCGGCGGCGATTACCGGCACGGGTTGATCCGGCGGGAGGATCGCCGGCCAGTTATCGGTCCAGGTTACCGGCAACATAAAGGTCTCGCGCCCCGTGTTATAGAGGTTCCCTTCATAGGGGCGGCAGCCCAGAAACACCGCCCACCACGCACCCGCGGGCGTTTCCACGAAGTCGGCGTGCCCCGTGCAGGTCACCGGGTCGGGACGACGCGGGTCCAGGGTCCTCTGCGTGAGGATGGGATTTTTCGCCCACGGAAGGTAGGGGCCCCGCACGAAACGGCTGCGGAAAACAACCTCGGAGTGCTCCTCGCTGGTTCCGCCTTCCGCGCAGATCAGGTAATACCATCCGTCCTTTTTGAAAAGGTGTGGTCCTTCGACCCAGGTGGGTTTTTTTGCGGGGTCCACGCCGCCATTGACGATGATCTCGCGCGGACCGGCGAGTTTTTGCGTTGGCACGTCGAATTCCTGCAGCCAGATCGCCCGGTGGCCGTCGTACCGCGGCCGGTTGTCGGGCGGCGGACCGTTGTTCACGAGCCACGCACGGCCGTCATCATCGAAGAAAAACGATGGATCGATGCCATCGACCTCGTGCAGCCAGACCGGATCCGACCACGGGCCGGCGGGATTATTGGCGGTGAAGAAACAGTTGCCACCGGCGTCAACCAGGGTGGTAACAACATAGAAGACGCCGTCGTGATGCGAGATCGCCGGTGCAAACACGCCGCGCGAAATGCCGAGACCGGCGAAATTTGCCTGCGACGAGCGCGTGATGACATGGCCCAGCTGCTGCCAGTGCACGAGATCACGACTGTGGAAGATCGGGATGCCGGGGAAATACGAGAACGAGGAATTGACGAGGTAATAGTCCTCGCCCGCCCGGCAGATGCTCGGGTCGGGATGGAAGCCTGCGAGGATAGGGTTGCGGTAAAAACCGGCCGTCAGCGGCTTGGCATATACGGTGTCATGGCCCGTGTACTCAAACCAGTCGAAGACGATCGGCGGGGGAACGGACGCCAGGCTGGGTGCGATACCGGCGGCGGCGACCAACATTGGGAAAACAAGCGCGTTCATGGGGAGGTTTTTGAGAAGCAGGGCAGGAGAATTGGGCGTCCGCCCTCCAGCGAAGGCGGGGCGACCAACCGTGCGGCTATTGTTCGCTCGGCGAACCGGGCACGTAACGCAGGTGAACACCCTTGTAGTAGTCGAGCGTATGTTCGGGCGGCTCAACGCCGGCGGGCAGCGGCCGTCGGGAGAACGTCTGAAAGTAGAGCAGGCACGCGTCACGCCACCAGCGCGCCTCGCGCTCCTGGCGGCGCAGCAGCGTTTGCACATGGACAAACCGCCCCTGGTCAATGCGGCCTTCCAGC
>CAIQIC010000402.1 GCA_903871765.1 uncultured Lentisphaerota bacterium | reverse complement strand
GCGCCGACCCGGATGACGCCATCTGCCGCCACGCTGGCCCAGAGCGAGCCGCCCTTGCGGACGGTGACGATGCCGGCCTTGGGATACGGGCGCAGGTGGGCGAAGTCGGATTCCACCAGGTCGCTTTCCGGCCAGCCGGCCCACTTGAAGGAATACGTGGCGCCCTTGATCTCGGCGACCGTGCCCGGAAACCACGTGCCGTTGGTCTTGCCCTTGATCTCCACCTGATCACCGACCTTGAGGGCCGCCCACAGGGTGCCCGGAATTAGCAGGGCTGCCAGGGCGGTAATGATCCATCTGGAACGCATGCCGGTCTCCTTTTGTTGGATTGAGCTGAACCTGTCCGTTCTACCTGTTGTTGTAATCCTTCAACGACTCCACCTCCCGGCCGCAGCGGGCGCATTTCTCCGCATACCAAGCGAAGCTTGTCCCGCAATCCGGGCATTGCCATTGCGCTTGTTGCTGCTCCAGCCAGCGCGTGACGCCGCCGCTATTGATCGCCTTGAGATTCTGGGGCGCGGCTTTCCAATGCGGCAGCCTTTTATCCAGCTTCCTGAGCTTCCATACCAGCTTGAACATCAGGTAAATCACGCAGGGATATTTCTTGCAGTCCCTGCAGGTCCCGGCGATGCCCTTTTTGCGCGCGCATTTCCTGATCGGGCACGTGGCGCACCCGGCGAACACGCCGTCCGATTTGCAGCCGTGGCACTCGATCGCCGCGTGCTGGACGTGTCCCGTGAACCGGGCGGGCAGGTCGGCCCATTGCGGCGGCCGGCCGGTCTTCAGCCCGCTGCGGTAGGCCTGCAGGATCTCGCAGGCGCCGCAGTACAACCCGCAGTAGGTGTCGTATTTAAACTCTGCCGATTCGTCTTCAATGCGACCCGGGCTGCAGCTTTGTGTCATTGGGCCACCCGGAAACCCAGATAGGTGGCATGTGACTCGGGATCGAACCCGTCACGACAGAAACTCTGGAATTCTTCACCGGTGCTGGTGAAACCGCCGCCGCGCACCCCGCGCAGTGTGCCGCTGGCCGGGCCTACCGGGTTGGTGTCCGGCGCAGCGCGATAGTAGCTGCTGTTATACCAGTCGCTGACGAATTCCGCCACGTTGCCGGCCATGTCCATCACGCCGTAAGGGCTGGCGCCGGCCGGGAACGAGCCCACCGGCGAGCTTATGGAAAAAGTGTCGGGCGGCGCATTGTTGCTGCTGTTGCACTTGGTGGAATCCCAGACATTGCCCCAAGGCCAGAACGAGGAATCCGGCCCCCGCGCCGCCTTTTCCCATTCGGCCTCGGTCGGCAGGCGCTTGCAGGCCCAGCGGGCAAAGGCGTCGGCCTCGTACCAGGTGACGCCCACCACAGGATACGCCGGGAATGACGGGCCGCTGTTGTGCGCGCTTTCACCCCACCACAGCGGGTAGTAGACGTTGTTGCTAAAGCGCCAGCTCCAGCCCGCGCTGCTCCAGTAGCCGCTGGTGGTGTACCCCCCGCTGTCCATGAAGGCCTTGAACTGGGCGTTGGTGATCTCGTACTTGCTGATCTGGTAGGC
>CAIQIC010000401.1 GCA_903871765.1 uncultured Lentisphaerota bacterium | reverse complement strand
GGCGGCCGCGGCGCGCCGGGCACGAACGGGCCGGCGGACTTCGCGTGGGGCGCGGTCGAGACGGCGGCGGCCGCGCGGCCGTTCCGCGTCGCCTTCTGGGAAGAGCGCGAAGGCCCGCTCGAACGCACGGCCGACGGCCGCAACCTGCCGGTGGCGCAACTGGCGGCGACGCGCCGCGCGGCGCTGCACGAGCTGAGTCCGACCTCCGCCGTTCAGCGCGCCGCCGGCTGGGTCACGCTCGCGGCTTACACGGATGGCCAGCCGTTTCTGGCGCGGCGCAACCTGGGGCGCGGCACGTTTTATGCCTGCACCACGCTGCCGCTGCCCGACTGGTCGGACCTCGACGACGGCCGCGTGCTGGTGCCGATGGCGCAGCGGATGCTGGAACAGGGCGCGGCGCGGTTTTCAAAAGCAGAAAATGCGGTGTGCGGCGAATGGCGCCCGGCGTCGGCACAGGACCTCTGGACACCAGTCGCGCCGCCCGGCGTGAGTGATCCGCTGACGCAGGCGGGCGTCTGGCACAGCGGCGACCGCTGGCTCGCCCTGAACCGGCCCGCGGCGGAAGACATCGTTGAGCCGCTGGCGCTGGCGCAGGTGCGCCGGTTGCTGCCGGGCGTGGATTGCACGGTGACCGAGGAGCACGTCTCCGCCGAGAACGGCGCCGCCGACCAGAACGAAATCTGGGCGCTGTTCGTCCTGCTCGGCCTGGCGCTGCTGGTACTCGAGGCGTATTTGACCCTCCAGGAAATCGCACCGCCGCAGCCGGCCGGAGGCGCGCCATGAACCACGTGTTCTGGACCTTCGACTGGGCTTGGTGGAAGGTGCTGGCCGTCTTGCTGGCGGCGGCGGCCGTCGCGCTGCTGGGCCGGCGGCAGGTGCAGCGCGAACGCGAGCGGCTGCGGCGCGGCGCGCGTGTGGTCGAATGGCTGCGCGTGCTGGCGGTGCTCGCCTTCGCCTGCACCCTGTTCAAGCCGGAGCGCGTCCGCGTGCTGCCGCGCACCGAGCGCCCGCAGGTGCTCGTGCTGTGCGATGCCTCCGGCAGCATGGCCACCCGGGACGTGATCGCCGGCGGCACCAACAATGCGGTCAGCCGCGCCGACTGGCTCGCCGCGCAGCGCGCGCGCAAGTTCTGGGGGCCGTTGGACAACCGCTACGCCGTGCGCGTGGCGGATTTCGCCGCGCCGCCGACCAACGTCCCGCCGGCGGTCGCCGCCGACGCCGGCACCGATCTCAACGCCGCGCTGGAGTCGGCGTTGCGCGACGCCGCGCAGGTGCGCGCGGTGCTGCTCATCAGCGACGGCGACTGGAACGCGGGCCCGCCGCCGGTCACCGCCGCCACGCGCCTGCGCCTCAAGCAGATCCCGGTCTTCGCCATCGCCGCCGGCAGCGACCAGTTCCTGCCGGACCTTGAGTTGCAAGCAGTCTCCGCCCCGGCCTACGGCCTGATGGAGGAGCAGATCAACCTGCCGTTCACCATCCAGAGCCACCTGAACCGCGAGGTCAGCACGACGCTGGAGCTGGCCGGCCCGCGCGGCGTCGTCGCGCGCAAACCGGTGGTGCTGCCGCCGCTGGCGCAGATGCAAGGCGCGCTGCAACTCACGCCGGAGGATGAGGGCGAGCAGACCTTCACGGTCCGCCTGCCGGTGGAGCCGGACGAAACGCGCGCCGATAACAACGCGCGCTCGTTCCGCATCGTGCTGCGGCGCGAGCTCCTGCGCGTGCTCCTCATCGAAACCAAGCCGCGCTGGGAATACCGCTATCTCCGCAACGCGCTGCTCCGCGATCCCGGCGTGCGCGTCAGCTCGCTGCTCCTGCATCCGGGCCTGGAGACCGGCGGCGGGCGCGATGCTCTGGCGGCGTTCCCGGCCGCGCGCGACGAGCTGAGCAAGTATGACGTGGTCTTCCTGGGCGATATCGGCGTCGGTTCCGGCGAGCTGACCGAGGAGCAGGCGCAGCAGCTCAAGGGGCTGGTCGAGCAGCAGGCCAGCGGCCTGGTGTTCCTGCCGGGCCGCGAGGGCCGCGAGCTGACGCTGGTCCACTCGGCGCTCGGCGAACTGCTGCCGGTGACGCTCGACGCCGCGGCGTCCCGCGGTCACGGCTTCAGCCTCGAATCCCGGCTGGCGCTGACCACGCGCGGCCGCGATCACCTCCTGACGATGCTGGGCGCGACGCCGGCGGAAAACGAGGCGCTCTGGCGCGGCCTGCCGGGCTTCTTCTGGCACGCGTCGGTGCTGCGCGCCAAGCCCGGCGCCGACGTGCTGGCCGTGCACGCCGAGACGCGCAACCAATACGGCCGCCTGCCGCTGCTCGTCGCGCGCCCGTTCGGCCATGGCCGCGTGCTGTTCATGGGCACCGATGCCGCCTGGCGCTGGCGGCGCGGCGTCGAGGACACCTATCACTACCGCTTCTGGGGCCAGGTCATCCGCTGGATGTCGCATCAGCGGCACCTTGCGCATGCCGAGGGCCTGCGTTTCTTCTATGCGCCGGAAGCGCCGGACGTCGGCGACCGCATGTTCCTGCACGCCACCGCGTTCGACGCCGCCGGCCAGCCGCTGGCGCAGGGCAGCGTGCGCGTCCGCATTCGCGCGCCCTCGGGCCGCGAAGAGACACTGGACCTGACCCCCGAACCGGGCGGCTGGGGCGTCCACACCGGCGGCTACGTGCCGCGCGAAGGCGGGGTGCACGCCGTCGAAGTACACTGCCTGGAAACCGGGCGCAAGGTGGCCGCCACCCTCGACGTGCACCAGCCGCAGCGCGAGCAGGTGGGCCGGCCCGCGCGCGCCGAAGTGCTGCGCGAAATCGCCGCGGTCACCGACGGCGAGCTCGGCACGGCCGCCGATCTCGACCGGCTCGTGGCGCGGCTCAACGTGCTGCCGGAACGGCGTCCGGAAGAGGATATTTTCCGCTTGTGGTGCCATCCGTTGTGGCTGATGCTCATCCTCGGCTTGTTAAGCGCGCACTGGGTGGGGCGGAAATGGCTGGGCCGGATATGAGGCCGGGATGAGGGTCGGGTGATGAGCAGTACCAAACCTTGGAAAAGCAGAGTGGCCTTGTGGGCGGGATGGGCGTTATGAACCAGAGCCAGCGACAAGAGATGCCGGGCGCGGACCGATCCGCGGCCGGCTTTTTCAAGGACGGGCAAGCCATCGTCCTGCCGCCGGAATTGCGGGCGCAACTGGGCGCGTTCGAGCGCCGGCTGCGGCGGCTGGAGACGCTGGCGGCGTGCTGCGGCGCGCTGGGGGGGCTGCTGCTTTCGTATCTGCTGGTCTTCGCGCTCGACCGCTGCTTCGATACGCCCGCGGTGCTGCGCGTGCTGCTGATGCTCGTGGGCGCGGCGGCGCTGGGCGGCGCGGGCGTCTGGTGGCTGCGGCACTGGCTCTGGCGGCGGCGCAGCGGACGCGAACTCGCGCGCCTGGTCCAGCGGCAGTTCCCGCGGCTGGGCGACCGGCTGCTGGGCGTGGTGGAACTGGCCGAGGAAGGCCCGGCCTCGGCACAGCGCGCGTCGCCGGCGCTGCTGCGCGCGGCGCTGGCGCAGGTGGCGGCGGAGTCGCGGCGCTACGACTTTGCCCAGG
>CAIQIC010000400.1 GCA_903871765.1 uncultured Lentisphaerota bacterium | reverse complement strand
TCCGCCGCCATCGCCAGGGCCGGCAGCAGCAGCGCCGGCAGAACCAACCCGACACCGCCAAGACGCCAAGAACGCCAAATCAAGCAAGCAGAAACCAGGTGCGGAAGTAGCGGGTCAGTTACGGGGTGGCAGCGACTCGCCGGAGTCTCGCCCTCCATCGGCGACACCGGCGTTGGCAACGGATCTGGAGGGCGAACGACCACGCGAGCCGTGCCTTCCCGAAAAAGACCACTCCGTAACTGACCCATTACGTTTTTCCTTCTGATTCTGCGCCTTGACCTGCTGCCCTGCGCGTTGCATCATACGCGCATGGCGTTGAATGAGAGGCGGAAGCAGGGCGCGGCGGGGCGGCGGCGCGGGGCCGGCGATCTCGGCTTTGCGCGGCTGGACCTCGGCCGGCACCGGCGCTGCGGCGTGCCGGAAGTGATTTTTTGCGAGGGCAAAACGCCCGCGCAGGTGATCGGCATTGTCGCGGCCATGCAGCGGGCGGGGCACAATGTTTTCGGCACGCGTGTAACACCGGAGTTCCATGCCGCGGTGGCCCAGGTGCATCCGGACCTGATCTATCATGCGGAAGCCCGCGCCATCACGCTGGATGTGGCGCCGCTGCCGGAACCGCGCGGGCAGGTGGCGGTGGTCTGCGCGGGCACGTCGGATCTGCCGGTGGCCGAGGAGGCCGCGTTCACCGCCGGGCGGATGGGGGCGCGCGTAGTGCGCATGCACGACGTCGGCGTGGCGGGGCTGCACCGGCTGCTGGACCACCTGGCCGCGCTCCGGGCGTCGCGCGCCGTGGTGGTGGTCGCCGGCATGGAGGGCGCGCTGCCCTCGGTGGTCGGCGGGCTGATTGACCGGCCGATCATCGCCGTGCCCACCAGCATCGGCTATGGCATGCATCTGAAGGGGCTGGCGGCGCTGCTCGCCATGCTGAACTCCTGCGTGCCGGGCATCACCGTGGTCAACGTGGACAACGGTTTCGGCGCCGGCGTCGCCGCCGCGCTGATCAACCGGATGGCGGATGAAGTTGGCAACCAACTTCATAAACAACGGATGGAAACTACGAAACACGCGAAATGCGCGAAAAGCTGAATATGAAGATCCTGCAATTCCAGGGTGTGGGCGGGGCGAGCGGCGACATGCTGCTGGCCGCGCTGCTGGATCTGGGTGTGGAGCCGGCGTGGTTGCGGCAGCAACTCGCCGCGTTGCAACTGGAGCCATTCCGGCTGGTGGTGCGACCCTTTGGCAGCCACGGTCTGCACGGAACTCAGGTGGCGGTGGTGGAAGGCAGCAGGCCGAAGACTGAAGACCGAAAGCTGAAGACCGAAGACAGCCGTCGGAAGGCTGAAGGCGCCAGGCATCGCCATGATCGGTCGTTCCAGGACATCCGGCGGCTGATCGAGCGCAGCCGGCTGCCGGCGGCGGTGCGGGCGCAGAGCGTGCGCGTCTTCCGCCGGCTGGCCGAGGTGGAAGCCGGGATTCACCACGTGGCGGTGGAGGCGGTGCACTTCCACGAAATCGGCGCGGTGGATTCCATCGTGGACATCGTCGGGGCCTGTTTGGCACTGCACCGGCTGGGCGTGGAACAGGTGGTGGTGGATCCGCTGCCGGTGGGCAGCGGCACCGTGTCGTGCGCGCACGGCGTCTATCCCGTGCCCGCCCCGGCGACGGTGGCCTTGCTGCGCGGTTTTCCGGTGCTGTCCGGCGACGAGCCGTACGAACTGGTGACGCCGACCGGCGCGGCGTTGCTGATGGAATGGCGAACCCTGGAGCAGTGGCCGGCGGGCAGCCGCCTGGTAAAGGCTGGCTACGGCTTCGGCCACCGGCCGCTCGTGCGCCGGCCCAATCTGCTGCGCGCGTTGCTGCTGGAAACCGCGGGCGCCGGCGATGCGGCCACCGAGGAGGGTCTGCTGCTGGAGTGCAACCTCGACGATACGACGCCGGAACTGATCGGCTTGCTGACGCAGCGGCTGCTGGCCGCGGGCACGCTGGATGTCTGGACGACGGCCATTCAGATGAAGAAGCAACGGCCCGGCGTGCTCCTGTCCGTGCTCTGCCGCGGACCCCAGCGGGCCGCCGTGCTCGATCTGATCTTCCGGGAAAGTACTACCTTTGGAGTACGCGAACTACCCATCCGCCGCACGGTGCTGGCGCGCCGGCTGGAAGCGCGGGCGACGCCTTACGGGACGGTCAGGATCAAGATCGGCATCTGGCAGGGCGCGGAGGTCACGCGCGCGCCGGAAATGGACGATTGTGTCGCGCGGGCGGTGGAACGGCAGATCCCCGTGCGCGCGGTTTACGAGGCTGCCTGCCGCGCGGCCACCGGCGGCCAGGCCAAGCCGGACAAAATCCGATATTCCGTGTTACCAGGGAGTGGAAGACGGAAGACCGGAGGCGTGGCAGAACGCAAAGCCGGAAGCGCGGTGTCGAAGAATCTTAGCCACGGATGAACACGGATTGACACGGATGGAAAGATAAACGCAAAGTTGACAATCCTCCGCAGGAGAGGCCGTAGATCCTTCCCTTGGAAGGAAAAGCCCTCCGGTAGTAGGGATGCGGAGAAGAGGCGGCGGGTAACGCAAAGACGCCGAGGTTGGCAGAAGGCGCAAAGAAGAGGGGCGGATGAAGACGGGGAAGATGGAACTAGCCAGAATGATCCTGCTGGGCTTGGGCGTTGTTCAGATGTCCGGCGCGCAGACGGAAGACGCCGAGCCGGCCCCCTTGGCGTCGCTTACGCTACAGGCCAGCCAATGGGTGGAACAGACCGGCGGGCGGTTGTCGGAGGAGGGGTTGGCTCTGGCGCCTGCGGGGCGCGCGGCTTGCGTGCTGAGTTTTACGAGCAACCAGGTCTATACCTTTGTCCTGATGGCGCGTGGGGAAACCGAGCCGTGGCCGTGTCTGGAAGTCCGGCTGAACGACCGCCTGGCGTATGCCGGCGCCGTAGCGTCGTCCAACTGGTCCTCCTACGCCTTTACGCAAGCCGTCGCACCCGGTCAGCAGAAGGTGGAAATCTTGAACCGGCCCGCGGCGGACCAGGGCGCAGGTTCAGCCGTGCTGCAGGTCGCGAGCCTGACGGTTATGGCGCCCGACGGCGTGCCGCCGCCCGGCGTGGCCACCCCCGCCGTTCCGGCCAAGCCGCCGCCCGTCGCCACCGTTACCGGCGCCGTACCCGTGGCCACCGGTGCTGTGCCCGCTGCCACCAGCACTGTGCCCGCGCAGGCCCGGTGGGATGCGCCTGTCGGCCGGTGAGCGGCGGGGCCACAGATCATCGCAATACCATGCATATTTTGTTGATAGCCCCGCAGCCGTTCTATCAGGAGCGCGGCACGCCGATCGCCGTGGACCTGCTGCTCCGCGTGTTGTCGGAGCGCGGCGACACGGTGACGGTGGCCACGTATCACGAGGGCGCGGACATCGCCTATCCCGGGGTCACGCTGCAGCGCATCTCCGCTCCGCCGCTGGTCCGCCACGTGCCGCCCGGCTTTTCGATCAAGAAACTGATCTGCGACCTCTGGTTGTTCTTCAAGGTCCGGGCGTTGATTCGCCGTCGCCGGCCGGATGTGATCCATGCGGTGGAGGAGGCGGTGTTCATGGCGCGTTGGTGGGGCCGCCGGCTGGGCATCCCCTACGTGTATGACATGGACTCCTCGCTGGCCGGGCAGGTGCTGGAGGCCAAGCCGGTGTTGCGGGGTTTAAAGCGTTTTCTTCAGGCCCTGGAAGCCGCCGCCTGCCGCGAGGCGTTGCTCGTCCTGCCGGTCTGCGAGGATCTCGCGGAGCTCGCCCGGCGGGCGGGTGCGCAGCGCGTGACGCTCCTGCGCGACATCTCGCTGCTTGACCGCTGGACCGGCGGCGAGGAACCGGAGCTGCGGTCGCAGGCGCCGCTGCGCGGCGTGGTGTTCATGTACGTAGGTAATCTGGAGAAATACCAGGGCTTGGACCTGCTGCTGGCGAGCTGGGCGCTGGCGGCGGCGCTGGAACAGGAGATCAGTCTAGTGGTGATCGGCGGCACGCCGGCGCAGATCGCCCACTATCGGCGCCGTGCCCGGGAGCTCGGTGTCGGCGCCGGCGTACATTTCCTTGGCCCGCGTCCGGTCAACCGGCTGGCAGCCCTGTTCCGGCAGGCCGACGTGCTCGTTTCGCCCCGCACGCAGGGCAGCAACACGCCGATGAAGATTTATTCCTATCTCGATTCCGGCAAGCCCGTGCTGGCCACCGCGTTGCCCACCCACACGCAAGTGTTGACGCCGGAAATCGCCCGGCTCGCCCCGCCGACGCCGGACGCCTGGGCTGAGGCCATCGTGCAACTGGCTCGTGATGCGGAACTTCGGCAGAGGCTGGGCGCCGCCGCCCGGCGCGAGGCCCAGGCCCAGTACAGCTTCACCGCCTACCGGGCGACATTGCGCGCCGCCTATGCCGGGGTGGATCAGATGGTGGCCAGTCGAGTTGACCAGAGCGCGGCCTCGCGCGAATAAATAATCAAGCGGATCGCCCCGTGAATTTCCTGAACCCTGAACCCTGAACCCTGAACCCTGAACTCCGCGTAAAATCAG